>NZ_VXCZ01000015.1:0-174979 GCF_052850795.1 Pseudomonas sp. 910_23
CATCCACCGCACTGGTGCGATACAGCCGTGTCCACTCAAACGGCAAAATCCCGTCCAGCGCGCCGTCGGTGAGGGTAAGCAATTCCTCCCCGGTGACCATCGACACCGGGCAGCCGTTGGTGACCGTCTTGTCCGCTGGCGCCGCCGCATCTCCCTTCGGATTGGAAGCCACGGCAGGCGCATCATCGACGTGCTCCTGTCGGACCAATATGGTCTGCCGGGCCTTGCTTCGCACTGCGGGCACCGGGTTCGAAACCAGTTGATCCCCAGCCTTCAACGGTACAGCCGGCACCACCCTGATCGGTGTCGCGGCACTGCTCAGTAACACCGGCTTGGCGACCTCGACATGCGGCCCCAACCCTGGCCCCACTACTTGCTTGGCCAGCAATTCCAACAACGCTCGTGCGCGCCCGGATTTGACGTGACTGAGCACACCAGCCCCCAATCGCACCACTACGCCCATCGCACCCAAGACGCGAATCAGCAGCAGATTGATCAGGACCTCACCGGTAATTTCGCCCCACAGTTCAGCCATCTCCGGCGGCGGGAGCATGCGCATCCAGCTGACCAGCGCCGATAGATAGATAAACAACAGCGGCTCATCACTGAGCACCAGCAAGCCCTGGGCGATCGCGTCACTGCTCAGTGTCAGCAGTTCATCGAGCTCAGTTTGAGAAAGGTATTGCAGCAGTTTTTCGCTGTTGGGCTTGAGGTCCGCCAGCAGCGCCGACAGCTCGCCAATGTTGTCCCACAGGCTGTAAAGCGCCTTGACCATGCCGCTGGCAAAGGCCGCCTCCAGCAGGCGGCGCCGCTCAAGCGGGCGAGCGTCTGCGTAACTTTTCCACTGGGCTTGGAAAGTGTCGGTCCACTCTTTGCGCAGCCGGGCTTCCAGCGCTGCGATCACCGACTGGTAGGAGGCATACAGCGCCTTGAGGTGATCCTGGGAAACGTTGGGGTAAAAGCTCACCCGATATTGCTGGTTGCGATCACACCCGGTGATCTCAAGGATGCCGCTCGGGCCGATGGTCTTGTGGATGGGCTCGCCCAGCTGACCGCCGTTTGGATCAACGCGTTGCAGCATCACCGCCGTGTCGCCGATAGGCACGAACCGCGTGCTCTGGAACATATGCACCAGGGTCAACGTACCGTTGGCCCGGCAGGTGGCGACGGTGCTGCTGGGAAACAGGGAGCGATTGATCGGGGCAACGAGCGTTACCTCATCGCCGACCTTGAACACCTGCTCAAGCTCCAGCGCCGAGAAGCTCCAGAAGCTATTGGCCCAATCGTCAAAGGTGTTCAAGCAATCGCGAAAGTCACGGAAGACGCCTTCAACGTCGACCGTTTTCACGTTCATTGGGGTCAGGGCCAGCCTGCCAATGACCGGGTTCAAGCGCCAACCCCATCAACCGGGGGCGTAACGAAAACAACCATCTGCAATCCCTCGCACTGTTCAATCAGGCGAGGGACTTTGCAGCGGTTCACAGGGCAGGGGAGTAGCGCTTATCCGGCAGTTATGTGGGATGTTTCAGCTAAGGCTAGGCATCCGCTTCGGCTCACCGACGAACCCCGGTTAGACTTACCTGTCGATATCAGCACTGCCCGGTCTGTCGTTAACCAAGGAAGCCTCATGTATCCAAGTCGTCTGCTCTTTTGCCTTATGCCTTTACTGGTGTTGGCCGGTTGTTCCACCTCCCGTGGCCCGCAGCAACCCGAGCGCAGTGAGGCCGAGGTGAAGGCGCAGATCGTGCGCCTGCTGCCGGCCAAGGTGTCGGACCGCAACGGTTGGGCGCAGGACATCTACACCGCCTTCGACACCCAGAAAATCTACCCCAGCACCGAAAACATCTGCGCCGTGCTGGCGGTGACCGAGCAGGAGTCTACCTATCAGGTCGACCCGCCTGTGCCGGGCATGGGCAAGATCGCCCAGGATGAAATCCTGCGTCGCGCCGGCAAGGTGCATGTGCCCGCGTTCGTGGTACGCAGCGCCCTGCAATTGCGTTCGCCCACCGGCAAAACCTACGCCGACCGCTTGAATGCCGCACGCACGGAGAAGGACTTGAGCGCGATCTTCGATGACTTCATCAGCATGGTGCCCCTGGGTAATACCTTGTTTGGCGGCTTCAACCCGGTGCACACCGCAGGCCCGATGCAGGTCAGTATCGACTTTGCACAAAAACAGGCGCGGGGTTATCCCTACACGGTGGACGGTACGATTCGCCGCGAAGTGTTCACCCGTCGCGGCGGTATGTACTTCGGCATCGCCCATTTGCTCGGCTACCCGGTCAGCTACGACCAGCCGCTGTACCGCTTTGCCGATTTCAATGCCGGTTGGTACGCCAGCCGCAATGCTGCGTTCCAGGCCGCGGTCAGCCGCGTGACGGGCAAAGAGCTGGCGCTGGATGGGGACTTGATCCGCTATGGCTCCCTGCTGCCCGGCACCACCGAACTGGCAGTGCGCTCACTGGGGGCGAAGCTGGACATGCGCAACCCGAGCATCCGCAGCCAGTTGGAGCAGGGCGACCAGTTGGACTTCGAGGACACCACGCTGTACAAGCGCGTCTTCAGCCTGGCCGACCAGGCGGCCGGCAAACCGCTGCCACGGGCGATCCTGCCGGGCATTGTGCTCAAGAGCCCGAAGATCACCCGCAACCTGACCACGGCCTGGTTTGCCAAGCGTGTGGATGAGCGCTATCAGCGCTGTATCAAGCGCTGATCAGCTGCGACGCTTGACGAAGCGGCGCCACAACCCAACCCACAGCCACACCACCGGGAACGCCAGGATCACAAACGGCAGCACATAGCTGGCACGCTCCAGGGCGTCTGCCGTGCCGTTCACCAGGTTGTCTCCCAGGTGGCTGAACATCCGGCTGAAACGTGACGCTTGGTTCGCACCGTCAGAAGAGCGGAAACTCAGGGTCACGCGATTGGTATCGAGGCGGCGTTGCTGGCCGGCGGCCACCTGGGCCAATGCCTGCAACTCATTTTCAATAACTGCTTGCTCCTTGCTCAGAACGATCAAGTCACTGACGTTGATGTCCTTGCGCTTGGCCAGTTCGTCGAGGCGTTGCTGCTGGGCTTGCAGGCGCTGTTGGCGGCGGCGCACATCGTCGACCGCATCGGCCAGGTCTTCGGCGGTAGTGATGCGCTGGCCGAGTTTGCCGCCTTCAGCCGCGAGGGCGACCATCGGTTCCACACCCGTGGGTGAGATGCGCAGGATGATCTGGCCGCCGTTGCTGTCTTCGGTAATGCCAAGGATATTGCAGGCACCAAAGCGTGCCGTTTCACACGCCTCGCGGGTGGCCTGCATACGCGGCGCGAGCAGGGCGCCGGGCAGGGCCAGGGTCAGTTCATGCTCATAGGCCAGTTGCGCCCCGGCCTTGCCCTGTTCGCCATTGATGACCGTGGCGCGAGAGTGGTCCTTGGGTGAGCAACCGGCCAAGGCCAGGCCAGCGAGCAAAATCAACAGCGGCGCGCGAAGCGGGTGGGAATTGCCGTCCAGGTGGCGCATTACGTTTCCTTGAAATGTGCAGGAGAAATTGATCGCGATTAAAGCCGGTCTGGCCCATTAACGCAAAGCATTGCCCGGGATTTGTCCGGCTGATGGTGGTGGCTGCCGGGTCGGGGCTGGCGTACACCTCAAGCCTCACACCAGGGAAGCTCCGTCATGAACGCTCAGACTGTTCCCCAAGGCTTTGTCCCATTGCCGCGCAGCAGCCCGTTGCTGGAACTGCTCGGCCCGGCGTATTGCCGTGGCGAAGGTTTGCAATTGGAAGTTGGCCTGCGCGCCGATAATCGTCACGCCAATGGGCGCGGCACGGTGCACGGCGGGGTCCTGGCTACGCTGGCGGATATCGGCATGGGGTACGCCATGGCGTTTTCCAGTGAGCCGCCGTTGCCGTTGATTACCGCCAGCATGACCTTGGATTACCTGGGCGCCGTGCAGGTAGGGGAGTGGATGGTGGTGCGTTTGGAAAGCCACAAGCGCGGACGGCAGATGGTGTTCGCCACGTTGAGTTTGCAGGTGGAGGAGCGCGTGGTGCTGCGGGCGAGCGCGGTGTTCGCGGTGCCGCAGGGTGACAGGCAATGAGATCGAATGTGGGAGCTGGCTTGCCTGCGATAGCCATGTGTCAGTCAGCAATGATTTGACTGATCCACTGCTATCGCAGGCAAGCCAGCTCCCACATTTTGACCGAGTTGATTCAGGGGTATTGATAAAAAAAAGGCCTGGCTTTTCGTGGAGCCAAGCCTTTTCAGTATTGCTCGTTACATCACCTGTAGGAGCGAGCTTGCTCGCGAAAAACTCACAGGCGCCGCATTCATTCAGGAAGCACGCGTGATCGTTAACGTTTTTCGCGAGCAAGCTCGCTCCTACAGGTCAGCTGCGTTCGAGCGCCAGGGCCACGCCTTGGCCGCCGCCGATGCACAGCGTCGCCAAACCTTTTTTGGCGTCGCGCTTGATCATTTCATGCAGCAGGGTCACCAGCACGCGGCAGCCTGAGGCGCCAATCGGGTGGCCGATGGCGATCGCGCCGCCGTTGACGTTGACTTTATCGGCGTCCCATTCCAGCTCTTTGCCCACTGCCAAAGATTGCGCAGCGAAGGCTTCGTTGGCTTCGATCAGGTCCAGATCTGCCAACTGCCAGCCGGCCTTGTCCAGGCAGCGGCGGGTGGCCGATACCGGACCGATGCCCATGATGGCCGGGTCCACGCCCGCATTGGCGTAGCTGGCGATACGCGCAAGTACAGGCAAGCCGAGGGCGCGGGCTTTGTCGGCGCTCATCAGCAGCACGGCGGCGGCGCCGTCGTTGAGGCTGGAGGCGTTGCCGGCGGTGACGCTGCCGTCTTTCTTGAACGCCGGCTTGAGCTTGGCCAGGGACTCGGCCGTGGTACCGGCGCGGGGTTGTTCGTCCACCGCGAAAGCCACTGGGTCGCCTTTGCGCTGGGGAATCAGGATCGGGGTGATCTCGTCGGCAAAACGTCCGGCCTCAATGGCAGCGGCGGCTTTTTGCTGGGAGGCGGCGGCGAACGCATCCTGGGCTTCGCGGCTGATGCCGTACTTGTCTACCAGGTTCTCGGCGGTGATGCCCATGTGGTAGTCGTTGAATGCGTCCCACAGGCCGTCGGTGATCATGCTGTCGATCATCTTCGCGTGGCCCATGCGCAAGCCGGTGCGCGCGGCGGGTAGTACGTAGGGTGCCAGGCTCATGTTTTCCATGCCGCCGGCAATGATCACCTCGGCGTCGCCGCAACGAATGGCCTGTGCGCCCAGGTGCAGGGCCTTGAGGCCCGAGCCGCAAACCTTGTTCAGGGTCAGGCTCGGCACGGCGTGGGGCAGGCCGGCGAGGATCGAAGCCTGGCGCGCCGGGTTCTGGCCGCTGCCTGCAGTGAGCACCTGGCCGAGGATCACTTCATCGACTTGGGCCGGGTCCAGGCCGGTCTGCTCCAGCAGGCGACGGATCACGGCGGCACCCAGTTCCGGGGCCGGAATACTCGCCAGCGAACCTTGAAAGCTGCCCACGGCGGTGCGGGTGGCAGCAACAATCACGACGTCTTGCATGGAATCTGTCCTCACTGGAAGTGCATTTCTGGAACGTGGTCCGGGACGATCAGTTTACCGGCGGTCTTGCTTACAATCTCTTCAACACTGACGCCAGGTGCGCGTTCCTTGAGGACAAAAGCGCCATTTTCGATTTCCAGGTACGCCAGGTCCGTGAGCACGCGCTTGATGCAGTTGGCGCCGGTCAGCGGCAGGCTGCATTGGCTGAGCAATTTGGACTCACCGTCTTTGGACGCGTGGGTCATGATCACGATGATATTTTCCGCACCGGCCACCAGGTCCATCGCACCGCCCATGCCCTTGACCAGCTTGCCGGGGATCATCCACGAGGCAATGTTGCCTTGTACGTCCACTTCAAACGCGCCGAGCACGGTGAGGTCGACATGCCCGCCGCGAATCATCGCGAAGGATTCGGCGGAGGAGAAGATCGAAGCACCGATGCGCGCGGTCACAGTCTGTTTACCGGCGTTGATCATGTCGGCATCAATGGTCTCTTCAGTCGGAAACGGTCCCATGCCGAGCAGGCCGTTTTCCGATTGCAGCATCACTTCCATGCCGTCGGGGATGTAATTGGCCACCAGGGTCGGAATGCCGATGCCCAGGTTCACGTAGTAACCGTCCTGCATTTCGCGGGCGACGCGTTGAGCCATTTGTTCGCGGGTAAGAGCCATGGTTGTTTCCTCTTATTGTTCTGGACGGGGATTATTTGCGGACGGTGCGCTGTTCGATGCGCTTCTCGAAGGTGCCGCAGATGATCCGGTCGACGTAGATGCCAGGGGTGTGGATCTGCGCCGGGTCCAGCTCGCCCGGTTCGACGATTTCCTCGACTTCGACCACGGTGATCTTGCCCGCAGTGGCCGCCAGCGGGTTGAAGTTCTGGGCGGTGTGGCGGTAGATGACGTTGCCGAAGTGGTCGGCTTTCCAGCCTTTGACGATGGCGAAATCGCCGGTGATGGACTCTTCCATCAAATACGGGCGGCCGTTGAATTCGCGGGTCTCCTTGCCTTCGGCAACTGGGGTGCCGACGCCGGTTGCGGTGAAGAAGGCCGGGATGCCGGCGCCGCCTGCGCGCATTTTTTCCGCCAGGGTGCCCTGGGGGGTGAGGACTACTTCGATTTCGCCGCTGAGCAGCTGCTTCTCGAACAAGGCGTTTTCACCCACATAAGAGGCGATCACCTTGCTGATCTGTTTTTCTTCGAGCAGCACGCCCAGGCCGAAGCCATCGACGCCGCAGTTGTTGGAAACCACCGTCAGGTCGCGGGTGCCTTTGCGCTTGATCTCGGCAATGAGGTTTTCCGGAATGCCACACAGGCCAAAACCGCCGGAGAGCACGGTCATGCCGTCTTCCAGGCCTGCCAGTGCTTCTTCATAGGACGCCACGCGTTTATCGAAACCTGCCATATGCACCTCTTTTATTGTTTGTGGTCCAGCCAGTGCGTTGAGTGTTGCGCCAGTGGATTGATTTGTTAAGTTGTTTTTTAAGGTTGATTGATTTAGAAAACAGCATAGTCCAACTGCTGTCTGGAGCTGCCTCATGACCGTCAAACAGATGCGTGCCTTTCTCGCCGTTGCTCAGAGTCTGAGTTTTGCTGCTGCCTGCGAGCGCCTGCACCTTTCTCAGTCGGCACTGAGCTTGACCATCAAGGGGTTGGAAGAAGGGTTGGGTGGGCGCCTGTTCAGCCGCAATACCCGTAACGTCGCACTGACCCCTGAAGGTGAATCGCTGTTGCCGTTGGCGCGCCGGTTGATTGCCGACTGGGACAACGCCGAGGACGAACTGCGCCAGCGTTTTACCCTGCAACGCGGGCGCGTGACGGTGGCGGCCATGCCTTCGTTTGCCGGTAACCTGTTGCCTCCGATCCTGAAGATATTCCGCGCACGTTACCCTCAGGTGAACGTGACGGTGCATGACCTGATCAACGAGCAAGTGCTGGAGATGGTGCGCGACCGCCAGGTGGAGTTGGGCGTGGCATTCGAGCCGTCCGAAGGGTCATCGTTGGCATTTACACCGTTATATCTGGATCGCTTTATCGCCGTGGTGCCAGGGGATTCGCCGTTGGCTCAGCGTGCCGAGATCGATTGGAAAACCTTGCTGGAGCAACCGTTTATCACGTTGCAACGCCCCTCCACGGTACGTGTGATGTTGGAAGAACACCTTGGTGCCTTGCAGATGAAATTGCCCGTAGCGTTGGAAAGCCATCAACTGGCGACCGTGGGGAAGATGGTCGCCAGCGGGCTGGGCGTCAGCGCCGTGCCAGCGTTATGTGCCCGGCAGATGGAGGAGGCGGGTGCTCATTGCATTACCTTGACCGGCCCGGTGATCGAGCGGCCAATTGGCGTGTTGACCAAACCGGGCCATGAGTTGTCGGCGGCGGCGCAAGTGTTGTTCGATATTTTTCGGGATGAGGCGGGGAAGGGCAGGTTTCCAACTTTCTAACGTTATAAAAAATGCGGGAGCTGGCAAGCCAGCTCCCGCATTGATTGAGTAATACTTAGTAGTAGCGGTCGATCACTTTAACTTGCGAGCTGTCTTTGAAAGATGCCCAGGCATTGTTGAGTGTATCGAACACCTGCTCGATAAAGTTTCGATCAGCCGCAGCCTTCTTTCCGACATAGCCCTGGCCACGGCGGTACATCTTCAGGCGCGCCGCCAGTTCACGGTTATTGCGGTCGAACTCGGCTTCTTCGGTATGGGGCGCCAGGCAGTCAATTTGCACTTCGCCCGATTTGCCAATCCACAGGATATGGTCGTCGAGTGTGTCTTTCTGCGCTGCGAACATCTCAGCCAATTCATCGATAGTTGGTTGGTTGTTCAGATTCATGTGTAAGCCCCTTGACCAGTTGGCGATCTATCAATTGATTCGTTAAAACTGCGTAGTTGTCTCCGGTTCCGAAAACCGGGCGTCAGTGACGGTCTGCCGAATACGGGCAGGGTCTTGAACCTGATGCATGTAGTCTTGCTGATGAACTGCTACGCAACGCTTTCATAACGAAGACAAGCAGCGTTTTAGCTCCTTGTACCGGACCCTTTCGGGGCTGGTCAGCTTCATCAATCTGCCTTGTGGGCAGTGCACATCCGGAAAAACAGCTCGGCGGTCAGACGAGCCTGTTCAAAACGCTTGTTACCAACGCTCCCGATCCGGGAGACGTCTAGATCATGCAAGGACAAAAAGGTTACGTCAACGATTATGTAGTGATTATTTTTGATCACTACATAATTTGTTGTGGGGGCGGGGGAATGCGGGAAAACGTGACTTGGGCGTCATTTTTTGGAGGTGCAGGTCGGGCGTTTCAACCCTCCTGTAGGAGCCGGTCGACGAGCAACGGCAGTAGCTGCTCGCAGGAGGCCTGGATTTTAACCTGCAGCAGCTCATCCCCGCGTGTCTTGCCCAGATTGATCGCAATTACCGGCTTACCCTGCTCGACCATGGCCTTGCACAATCGGAACGCCGAATAGGCCATCAGTGACGACCCCACCACCAGCAGGCCCTCAGCGTGTTCTACCGCCGCCATCGCCTTCAGCGCCGTCGCCGGTGCGACATTCTCGCCAAAGAACACCACGTCAGGTTTGAGCCGCTCGCCGTTGCAATGGGGGCAGTGGGGCACCTGGAAGTGTTGTACAAACGCCGGATCGAGCAAGGTGTCGCCATCCGGCGCTTGCACGGCGTGAACCTGCGCCATATGCGGGTTATCAACTTCCATTTGCCGCTGGATCACATCGCGCTCGCTGCGCAGTTGGCAATCCAGGCACAGCACCCGATGCAAGCTGCCGTGCAACTCGATCACGTCATGGCTGCCGGCCTGGTCATGCAGGGTGTCGACGTTCTGTGTGATCAGCCCGCTGATATGGCCACGGTGTTGCAGTGTCGCCAGTGCCAGGTGCGCCTTGTTCGGCTGCGCAATGCGCACACGCGGCCAACCCAGCATCGCCCGTGCCCAGTAACGGCGTCGCGCATCCGGGGTGGCAAGAAATTCCTGGTACATCATCGGTGCTTTGCCCCGGCGTACACCTTCACTGTCGCGGTAATCCGGGATGCCCGACGAGGTGCTGATGCCTGCGCCGGTCAAGGCTAAAAAGCGTCGTTCAGCCATAGCCCGGTGCAGGATTTCGAGGTGGTCTGCCTGATGTTCAAGCGTGTCGAGCATGGTGTCTCCTATTCGCCGCGGATGTATTGCTCCAGCTGTTTGATCAGATCAGCCTGTTCGGCGATGGCTTCCTTCACCAAGTCACCGATGGACAGCAGGCCCAACAGTTCGCCGTCTTCGACCACCGGTAGGTGGCGCAGGTGACTGTCGGTCATGATGTTCATGCATTCCTCGACACTTTTATGGGTGTCGACGGTGATGACGGGAGAGCTCATAACATCGTCGACCCGAGTGGTCACCGACGACAGGCCTTTGAGAATGAGTTTACGTGCGTAATCACGCTCGCTGATGATCCCTACGACTACACCTTCCTTGACGACTGGCAAGGCTCCGACGTTTTTCTCCGACATCCGCACCAGCGCTTCGAACACCGTGTGGTCCCATTGAATGGTGTGGACGTCCTGGTTTTTCTGATCCTTGGCTTTGAGCAATTGTGCGACGGTTTTCATGGCGGCCACTCCGGTGTTGTTCTTAGGTAGTCAGGGTCCCCTAAAGAATCCTAGACGGCCTGCGGCAGGGCAAGACCCAAAGCGGCGTTAAACCTGTCGAAAAACGTCATTTGCCGGATTTTTACGCGTTCTAGCCCGCCGTTGTCGGTTTCTTGGTGCGCTTTGGACTGGCCGCAGCCTTGCGTGGAGCGCTCTTGCGTTTCTTCTTCCAGGGCGTGGCACCTCGACCTGCCGGGCTGGCGGGGCCGGTGATGGTCATGCGCATACCGTTACAGCGCGCCACCTGCTTGCTCATCCACGCCGCCTGCTTGGCAACGAATTCTTCCAGGCTCATTTCGCCGCTTTGCACCATGTCCAGCGCTTGCTCCCAGATGGCGGTGGTGCCTGGGTCGGCAATGGCGCGGGGTACCGCGTCAATCAGGCTGAACGCGGCTGGGGTTGCCGACAGGGCTTTGCCGTTTTTCACCAGGTAACCGCGGTCCAGCAAGCCCTGGATGATCCCGGCGCGAGTGGCTTCGGTGCCGATGCCGGTGGTGTCCTTGAGCTTTTGCTTGAGTAGCGGGTCTTGCACCAGTTTGGCGACGTTTTTCATCGCCTTGATCAGGTCGCCTTCGGTAAAGGGCTTGGGCGGTTGGGTCCACAGGTCCTTGAGGTTGACCTTGGCCACGGCGTAGTCCTGGCCCTGTACCAGCGTCGGCAAGGCCTGGGGGGCGGGTGCTTCACGGCCTTTGGCGGGCGCCAGTGCCTCGGGCAAGGCGCGTTTCCAGCCCGCTTCGATGATGACCTTGCCCACCGCACGCAACGCCTGGCCGGCACAGTCGAAATCTGCCTGGGTGCGGTCGTATTCATGGTTGGGCAGGAACTGCGCCAGGTAACGCGCGCGTATCAAGGTGTAGACCGCACGGTGCTTGCCGGTCAGTTGGCTGACATCCTTGCCGGCGCCCGTGGGGATGATGCCGTGGTGGGCGCTGACCTTGGCGTCATTCCAGGCCCGCGAGCGGCGTTGGGGGTCAATGTGCGGCATCAGCTCGTTGACCGCGGCATCCGCACGGCCCAGTGCCGCGAGGATCTTTGGCGCCTCACTGTGCTGGCTCAACGGCAGGTAGCCGCAATCGCTGCGCGGGTAGGTGATGGCCTTGTGGGTTTCGTAAAGGGATTGGGCGATATCCAGGGTTTCCTGGGCGCCCAGGCCGAGCTTCTTGGAACAGATTTCCTGCAGTGTGCCGAGGTCAAAGGGCAGGGGGGCGACTTCGCGCATGCGTTCGGTGCGCAGCTTTACCAGCCGCGCCGTGTTCGCGTTGCCCATGGCGTCGGCAGCGTCCCGCGCCAGTTGCGGGTTGAGGCAACGGCCCTGATCATCGCAGGCATCTTCATTGGCGCGCCACTGGGTGGTGAAGGTCATGCTTTCGTGACGCAGGTCGACATCAATGGCCCAATACGCCACCGGTACGAAATCGGCGATGCTGCGATCACGGTCCACCACCAGGCGCAGGGTCGGGGTTTGCACCCGGCCTACCGGCAATACGCCCTGATAGCCGGATTGGCGCCCCAGTAGGGTAAACAGGCGGCTCATGTTCATGCCGATCAGCCAGTCGGCGCGGGAGCGGCCCAGGGCCGAGTGATACAGGCTGAAGGTTTCGGCGCCCGGCTTGAGCGCCGCCAGGGCCTTGCGAATGGAGGCCTCGTCCAGTGCCGACAGCCACAGCCGCTGGATCGGCCCACGGTAGCGGCAATGCTCCACCAGTTCACGGGCAATCATCTCGCCCTCACGGTCAGCATCGGTGGCGATCACCAGCTCCTGGGCTTCCCCCAGCAAGCGCTTGACCGCCTTGTACTGGCTGGCGGTCTTGGGCTTGACCAGCATCTTCCATTTTTCCGGAACGATCGGCAGGTCGGCCAGCACCCAGCGTTTGTATTTGGCGTCGTAGGCGTCGGGCGGGGCGGTTTCCAACAGGTGCCCGATGCACCAGGTGACAGTAACCCCATTGCCCAGCCAGCAGCCGTCGCCGCGGCGTGTGGCGCCGAGCACGGCCGCGATATCCTTGGCCTGGGAGGGTTTTTCACAGAGGTACAGCCGCATGGTCATCACATCAGATCGGGTTGATGCCTTGCAGGATGCTTAGTCAGAAGGATTTGAGCAACCATTATCTGTATGGATGTACAGCAATTTGTGTGAGCAACAACAACCAAAATGTGGGAGGGGGCTTGCTCCCTCCCACAAGGGATCTTCGGTGTTCAAACGAACTCAGTTGTTATCGATATCCACATGCCGGGTTTCTTTGAGGCAGAACAAACCGACGATCAAGCTCACCCCAGTCACCACCACCGGGTACCACAGGCCATAGAAGATATCGCCGGTGTACACCACCAGGGCAAAGGATACGGTCGGCAGGAACCCGCCAAACCAGCCGTTGCCGATATGGTAGGGCAGGGACATCGAGGTGTAGCGGATACGCGTCGGAAACAGCTCCACCATCAGCGCCGCCAATGGCCCGTAGCACATGGCCGCGATCAGGATCAGCACGACGATCAGCACCACCACCATCACCTTGTTGACCTGGGCCACGTCCGCCGAAGACGGGTAGCCGGCCAGGGTCACGGCGCCACGCAGTGCCGCCTCGTCAAAGCCGTCGATGCGCACATCACCCACGCTCACCTGCACCGGGCTGCCTGCCGGAGCGGCTGCGCTGCTGTAGGGCAGGCCCTGCTTGACCAGGAAGGTCTTGACCTTGTCGCATGGGCTGTCAAAACGCGCCTTGCCCACCGGGTCGAACTGGAAAGTACAGGTGGCCGGGTCGGCCAGCACGGTAATCGGCGCCTGTCGGCTGGCCTGGTCCATCGCTGGGTTGGTGTAGTGCGCCAGGCCCTTGAAGATCGGGAAGTACAGCGCGGTCGCCAGCAGCAGGCCGAGCATCAGCACCGGCTTGCGCCCGACCTTGTCCGACAGCCAGCCAAACAGGATAAAGAACGGCGCGCCAATCACCACGCTGATGATCAGCAACATATTGGCCAGGGCCGGGTCCATGCGCAGGAACTGGGTCAGGAAGAACAGCACATAGAACTGCGCCGCGTAAAAGGTCACGGCCTGCCCGCCGTTGATACTGAACAGCGCGATCAATACGACCTTGAGGTTTTCCCATTTACCGAACGATTCGCGGATCGGCGCCTTGCTGGCCTTGCCTTCTTCTTTCATTTTCAGGAAGGCCGGCGACTCGTGCAGGCTCATGCGGATCCAGGTCGAGATGCCCAGCAGCACGATGGAAAACAGGAACGGAATGCGCCAGCCCCACACTTCGAACTGATCGCCCGTGAAGTAACGGCAGGCCAGCACCACCAGCAACGACAGCAACAGGCCGAGGGTGGCGGTGGATTGAATCCAGCTGGTATGCAGGCCGCGCTTGCCGGGTGGCGCATGTTCGGCCACATAGGTGGCCGCGCCGCCGTACTCGCCGCCCAGCGCCAGGCCCTGCAACATACGCAGTACGATCAGGATGATCGGTGCGGCGATGCCGATGCTGGCGTAGGTCGGCAGCAGCCCGACGCAGAAGGTTGCCACGCCCATCAAAATGATGGTGACCAGGAAGGTGTACTTGCGCCCGATCATGTCGCCCAGGCGGCCGAACACCAATGCTCCGAACGGGCGCACCACGAAGCCTGCGGCGAAGGCCATCAAGGCAAAGATAAACGCAGTGGTGTCGTTGACCCCGGCAAAGAACTGCTTGCTGATCACCGCCGCCAGGGCGCCGTAGAGGAAAAAGTCATACCACTCGAACACCGTCCCCAAGGACGAGGCGAAGATGACTTTTCTTGATTCGCTGGCAGTGCTTGCACTGGCCGCCGAGCCCAGGGGTTGAGCATGTTCTGACATTGGGTGTCCCTCACAGTGATTATTTATTGTTGTCCCACTGTCGGCGCCAACTTCGGCGCCGCTGTTTTTCTTCATATATCGTCAACGATTACGCGGGGTGCCCTGCGGTGCGCGGTGCGGGTGGGTTTTTCGCGAGCAAGCTCGCGCCTACAGTGTTCGGTGAAAGGATCAACTGCGCGGCCTTCTCGGCGATCATCAGCGTCGGTGAGCAGGTATTGCCGGAGGTGATGCGCGGCATGATCGACGCATCGGCAATGCGCAGCCCGGGGATGCCATGCACACGCAGTTGGCTGTCGACCACGGCGTCCTTGTCATCGCCCATGCGGCAGGTGCCCACCGGGTGGAAAATGGTGGTGCCAATGCGTGCCGCGGCTTCGTGCAGTTGTGCTTCTGTTTGCAGCGCATCGCCAGGCAGGTATTCCACCGGCTTGAACTGGCTCAAGGCGGGCGCGGCGACGATGCGCCGGGTCAGGCGGATGGCGTCGGCGGCCACGCGCAAGTCCTCGGGGTGGCTGAGGTAGTTGGGTTGTATCAGTGGGGCATCCGCCGGGTTGGCCGAGCGAATATCCACGCGGCCGCGACTTTGCGGGCGCAGGTCGCAGACCGATGCGGTAAACGCCGGGAAGCCGTGCAACGGTTCGCCAAAGCGCTCCAGGGACAGCGGCTGCACATGGTATTCAAGGTTGGCCGACGTCTGCTCCGGCCCGGAGCGGGCAAATGCGCCAAGCTGGCTGGGCGCCATCGACAGCGGACCGCTGCGGTCGTACAGGTAGCGCAGGCCCATGCTCATCTTGCCCCACAGCGTGCCGGCGATCTGATTCAGGGTGCGCGCATTTTCCAGTTTGTAGATCAGGCGCAGTTGCAGGTGATCTTGCAGGTTGCCGCCCACGCCCGGCAGTTCATGCACCACATCAATGCCCAACGGTTTGAGCACGTTGGTGGGGCCGATCCCGGAACGCTGCAGAATGCCCGGCGAGCCCACGGCACCGGCGCACAATATGATCTCCTTGCGCGCTTTCCAGCTGAGCTGTCGGCCGTGTTGGCGCCCGACAACCTGGGAGGCTCGGCCGTTTTCCAGCAGCACACGGTCGACCTCCACCTCCGTCAACACAGTCAGGTTGGGGCGTTGGCGGATCGGCTTGAGGAACGCCTTCGCCGCATTCCAGCGCACCCCGGCCTTCTGGTTGACCTGGAAGTAGCCGCAGCCTTCGTTGTCGCCCTGGTTGAAATCATTGATGTTGGCGATGCCGCTCTGGGCTGCCGCCTCACGAAACGCATCGAGGATTGGCCACGACAGGCGCTGCCGCTCGACGCGCCACTCGCCACCATCGCTGTGGAATTCCGATCCACCGGCAAAGTGGTTTTCGCTGTGTTTGAACAGCGGCAACACATCCTTCCAGGCCCAGCCCGGGTTGCCTGCTGCCGCCCAGCCGTCGTAGTCCTGGGCTTGGCCGCGCATGTAGATCATGCCGTTGATGGACGAGCAGCCGCCGAGCACTTTGCCCCGTGGGTAGCTCAGGGCGCGACCTTGCAGGCCGGCTTGCGCCTCGGTTTTGAAGCACCAGTCGGTGCGCGGGTTGCCGATGCAGAACAGGTAGCCGACGGGGATATGGATCCAGGGATAATTGTCGCGGCCACCGGCTTCGAGCAGCAGGACGCGGTGGGCCGGGTTGGCGGACAAACGATTGGCCAGCAGGCAACCGGCGGGGCCGGCGCCGACCACGATGTAATCGTATTCAGCAGTTGCAATGGGCATCTGGGGGCTCGCTTGTTTTTCTTGTTGGCCCCATCCTAGTTGTTAGTTTTCGTCTTAAAAATGTTAGTTTTTACCCAGCTGCTGTGCGTTTTTAAACAGCGCGGTCCGGGCTCAGGCAATGGAGGCGATATGTTCGACTGGAATGACCTGCGGTTTTTTCTCGAGTTGCAGCGCAGTGGCCGCCTGCTCACCGCCGCGCAACGCTTGAAAACCACGCATGCCACCGTGGCCCGGCATATCGAGGCCATCGAGAAAAGCCTCGGCACCGCGCTGTTTGTGCAACACGCCCAAGGCTACGAACTGACACCCGCGGGCGAGGCGCTGCTCAAACATGCCGAAGTCATGGAGAACGTGGCGCTGCTGGCCGAAGACGAACTCACCCACTCAGCCGCGCCCTTGGGCAAGATACGTCTGGGGGTGGCCGAAGGTCTGGGCGTGATGTTCCTCGCCGGGCGCATGGGCGGGTTGTTCGAGCGTTACCCAGGTTTGGAAGTGGAGCTGGTGGCCGTACCGCGTTTTGTCAGCATCCTCAATCGCGAAGCGGAGATCAGCATCCACCTGGAACGCCCCAGCGTCGATCAATTGGTGACACGCAAACTCACCGACTACCGCCTGGCGCTGTATGCCAGCCGCGCTTATCTTGCGCGCAACCCGCCGATCGAAAAGCGCGAAGACCTCGCCGCCCATGCCTGGATCGATTACGTCGATGACCTGCTGTTCAGCCAGGAACTGAAGTTCCTCAACAGCTTCTGTCGCAACCCCAAGGTGGTGTTCCACAGCACCAGCGTGATCGCCCAGCACCAGGCGGCGCGTTCGGGGTTGGGCATTGCCGTGTTGCCATGCTTTATGGCGGCGGGCGACAAGGATTTGGTGCCGTTGCTGCCGGCAGAGAGCATCCAGCGCAGCTACTGGATCAGCTCGCGTCGGGAGTTGCACAAGTCGGTGCGGTTGCGGGTGTTGTGGGATTATGTGGTGGAGTTGTGCGCGCGCGAGCAGAGTTTGCTACTCGGCGAATCCCGCTGACACACACGGACTAAAAGGTGGGAGCTGGCTTGCCTGCGATGGCGGTGTATCAGTCACTCATGTGCAAGCTGACCCGCCGCCATCGCAGGCAAGCCAGCTCCCACATTTGATCTGAGTTTGATTTTAGAGCTTGACTACCTGATGCACCTGCTCGGCACACGCCCGAGCCTCGTCAATCATCTTGCCGAACGCATCACTGGCCACTTCAGCATGGGTCAGCCAGCGTTTCTTCTGGCTCAGGCGATAGTGGTAGCGCAGCGAGCCATCCTGCAGTTTTCCGTCCAGGTCCAGGTCGTACCAGGGCGAGCGCACTGTGCAGCCGGGGATGGCTTTTTCCATCTTCCCGCCTGTCAGGGTGTAGGTGTAGTCGTAGGTTTCCGGGTTGCCCAGGTAAAGGTCGGCCTGCTGCCCCTGGCGGCGATAGTTGATGTAGCCCTCCCACCGGTCTTTCAACGACGGGTCGGTGTAGACATAGTCATTGGCCAGTTTTTCCAGGGCGCGCTGATCATTCATGCGCGCGGTGACGCTATAACCGTCATGCACCACAAAACCGGTAGGTTCACGGGTGATCTGGCAGTCGCTGATGTCGTTGCCGAAGTTGGCGCAGATATTCTGGTCGGTGGCGGTGGTGCCTTGCTGGCGGTCGGCGACGCTCATTTGCATCAGCGGCAGGCGGCTGAAGGTGATCGTCGCCTTTACCGCGCCATCTCCCTCTTTGCCGTACTGCACCTGTTTGTCCAGGCGGATCGAGACTTCGGGCCGTTCCAATGGAATGTGTTCTTCGCGCACGTGGCCCTGGGCGTCGTTGACCAGCACCCAGCGGTCCTGAATGTCGGGCATGATCTGGCCCGGGGCGAAGACCGGATTGGTCGGGTCAAGCCACCACACCTGGTCATTCACTTCGGCACGCACGATGGCGTGGTTAGGCGCCTGGGTACCCGGAATCAGCAAGGAGTCGACCACATCGCCACGGCTCACCCACGCGGTCTCGGCCTTGATGCCACTGGCCTTGAGCATGGCCGTCAGCAGCGTCGCCAGGTCCTTGCAGTCGCCGTAGCCATGCTGCTCGATTTCCGCCAGGCTGAATGGCACATAACCACGCTCGCTGGCCCGCCAGTCACCCAGGTAGCGGTAGTGATCATTGATGTGCTGCATCAGCGCAGCCACTTGCTCGGCCGGTGCCAGGCTGCGTGCGGCGGCCACGGCGGCGGCGGCTTGCGCCGGCAGGTTGGCGCCGAGAATCTGGTTGTAACGCTGGGCGAAATCACCGAAGTAAGCCTGGCGTTCCACGGCGCTACCGACTTCCAGGCGTGGGATGCGCAGCAGGGCGGCAGCGGAGGATTCATTGATGTAGTTGAGGTAGATCGGGGCTTTAAGCGCCACGTCCAGGGTCTTGCCGTTGCTCGAAGGGGTCACGTTGAACGCGTCGAACATTTCACTGCGCCACTGGATCGGGCGTTCGGCGGTAAAGCGCGCCTTGAAGTGATCACGGCGGGCCGCGCCGGGGCCGAACTTGAGCACGTAATGGAACTGGGTCATCAGCGGTTTGGCCGGGTAGTGCTGGCGTACGGTGTAGCGGATCTTTGTGCCCACGCGCAAGTTGGGGAAGGCCAGGGAGGTTTGTTTGTCGCGGCTGAAGCCCTGGTCCGGGTTGGGCGCGCTGCGCGTGTCGATTTGAGTGGCCGCCAGGGGGACCGGCTTGGCGCCAGGCTGGGTGGACTGTGCGCTGATCACCTCAAAGGTATCGCCTTCGGAGTAATCGAAGTCGATGCGCGAAAGCATTTCGCGGCCGTTGGGCTTGAGGATCGTGTAGCGGTAAGTGGTGGTGCAGTCGGTACTGGCGTCGCGGTTGAAGTGGCAGTGCAATTCGGTGTCGTTGGCCAGCGGCGCTTCGGCTATAGGTTGCAGGGCAGCGCTGACGGAATGGGAAACAAGCCCCAGACTGATGGCAATCAAAGGGCGGTGAAACGAAAAACGGTACATGGGCGCCTCGGGTGACACATTGAAACAGCTACCCGGCGGGTAGCGAGAAGGCGCCGGATGATAATGGGTCTCAACGGCAAAAGCCAGGATTGTTCGACAATTTATCCCTCTGAAAGGCCCGTGCTAGAGCCTTTCTTTGATTCAAGTCAGGTTTTTGGCAAGTCGGTTTCGGCAGTTTTTAAAGAAACCAGCGATATTCCCGCGCATGAATCTCTTGCTGGAAAGCCAAGTGATCCTGGCGCTTGTTCTCGCAATACACATCGACAAATTCCGCGCCCAGCTTGTCGCGCACTACCGGTTGCTGCTGCATGGCGCGCACGGCGTCGAGCATCTCCACCGGGAAATCGGTGCCGCTGTTACGGTCTTCGTTCAGCGATGTGATCGGCTCGCGCTTGGCCTCAAGCCCATGCTCCAGGCCCATCAGGATCGCCGCCAGCACCAGGTAGGGGTTGGCGTCGGCGCTGGCCAGACGGTGCTCGATCCGCAGGTTGCGCGGGTCGGACTCGGGGATGCGCACGCACGCGTCCCGGTCTTCAAAGCCCCAGCTGGCGCGGGTGGCGGCGTTGACGGTGCCACCCAGGCGGCGCAAGGCATTGTGGTTGGGCGCGAAGATCGGCATGCAGTGCGGCAGCAACTCCAGGCAGCCGGCCACCGCGTGGCGCAGCGGTTGCTGTTGATGGGCGGCAAGCAGGTTATTGCCCGCCGCGTCGTAGAGGCTGACATGCACATGCATGCCGCTGCCGGGAAATTGCAGGTAGGGCTTGGCCATGAAACTGGCGCGGTAACCGTGCTTGAGTGCCACGCCCCGGGTGCTGCGGCAGAACAGTGCGGCCCAGTCGGCGGCGCGCAAGCCGTCGTCGCAGTGGCCAAAGTTGATCTCGAACTGGCCGGGACCAATCTCGGCCGTGATCACGGTGATGTCGATACCCTGTTCCTGGGCGGTTTGCGCCATGTCGTCGAGCACTTCGCTGAAGCGCGAGAGCCGCTCGATATGCAGGTTGGGCTGGTCGTCGGCGTCACCACTGAGCGGGTCTCGGGCAAATTGCGGCAGGCCGTTGTCGAGCTTTTTATCGAACAGGTAGAACTCCAGCTCAAACGCTACCACCGGGTGGATGCCCTTGTGCTGCAAGCGTTCCAGCACCTTGGCCAATACTTCGCGGGGCTCGAATTCGATCGGCGCTGCGGTGCCGTCCGAGGTGATGAGCATTTGCCCCAAGGGCTGCGATTCCCAGCTAACCGGCTTCAATGTGCCCGGCACCAGGCGGCGATTGGCATCCGGGTCACCGTCGTTGAAGCAGTAGTCGCCAATCTTGAACAACCCGCCCTGAGCCCCTAGCAATACCGCGTTCTGCGGCAACTTCAACGGGCTGCCGGCGGCGACTTTTTCAAGCATCTCCACCGGGTAGCGCTTGCCGTAGAAATGCCCGGGAATGTCCAGGGCGATCAGGTCGACATAACGCACGTCGGGGTGGTTCTGGCGAAAGGTCCGTACTTCGGCCAGCAACGTTGCAGATGGGCTTTTCACGGGTGCAGCTCCTAGTTGTAAACCCACAGGACGCGGGCGGGCAGGTCGGTCAGGTTGGCGTAGCGGCAGTGGGCGAAACTGGCCAGGTGGAAACTGTCGCCTTCGTAGAGGGTGACTGCATCGGGCTCACCCTCAACCCACAGGGTCAGCTCGCCCTCCAGCACAAAGCCAGCCTGCTCGGCGCGATCGCTCATGCTTTGCTCGCCGCTGTTGGCACCGGGGGCCAACAAGCTGTCGAGCATCGAGAAAGCACCGTTCATGCTCGGCGACACCAGGATGTCGGTGATGCCATTGGCGTAATACACCGTGCGCCGCTCGTTGGGGCGTGTCACCCAGTCCACCGCCTTGGGTTTGGGCAGGCTGTAGAAATAGGTGGTGGGCACATCGAGGGCGTGGCTGATGGCGGTCAGGTCGGCGACGGTGGGTTGCGACAACCCGCGTTCCACTTGGGACACAAACCCCACCGAGCGCTCGATCTTTTGTGCCAATTGCGCCAGGGTGAGTTTCTTGTGCTTGCGCAGGTCGTGGATCAGGGTCGCGAGAGTGGCGAGTTCTTGTTGCTTGTTCATGAAATTTAGTTCGAATAATTTCATGAAAAATTACATGATTAATTTCATGGAGGCAATCGGGAGGGAGTTTGAAGCGTATTTATTCTTGCTGGAACAGGAGCTGCTGGGGTGTAGCACGCGATCGGATGCGGATCGGGTGGGACAATTGTTGGCCGGACTTTATGGGTCAGCAAGGCCGAGCTGATCGCTGGGTTGCAGTATGAGGTGACCACAGGGGAAACTGAGCGGGCTGAATGATTCTGCGCCGCCGCGGTCGGAACCTGGGTACGCACCATTAATTGAAGGAGCACCCATGAAGTCGAAAACCTTAGCCGCTTGCCTGCTGGTCGCTGCCAGCTTTTCCACCGCCAGCGCTGTAGTGCAAGCCGGCGATACCCCTCAGGAAACCGTGCAACCTTCAAACATCAACGCCCGTGATTTGAAAGAGGGTGATCGCGCCCCGGACATGTTGATGCGCGAGGAATCAGCGATTAAAGACTGGAAAAAGCGCGGCCTCAAACAGCCTGAGGATGAGAGCCAATGGGCGCGTGTAGGCGACAAGTACGTCCTGCTCAAGACCACCAACGGCACCATCCTTGAGATTACGCCGGTCAAGAAATAATTCTGCCGGGCCACCTGCTCGTTTCGTGGTTCATGCGTTAAGGTAACCGACCGCAATGGTCGCGTTACCTTCACAGGAAAGAAGCAGGATGCTTGCCACAATAAGAACCTACCCCCGCACGGTGAACCTGCTGCTGTGCGCCACCTTGCTGCTGACGTTGGCCAAGGCCATCACCTTTCCCTACCTGGTGATCTACCTCACCAGCCACTTCGCCCTGGACATTACCCAGGTTGGCCTGGTGATCGGCAGCTCGCTGATCGTCGGCTCGCTGCTCAGCGTATACGGCGGCTTCCTGGTCGACCGCATCAACAGCTATCGGCTGTTGCTCGCATTGAGCCTGGTGTTTGTACTGGGGTTTATCGGCACGCTGTTGGCGCAGGATATCTGGGCGTTCTATGGCTGCCTGATCCTGATCAACCTGGCCTACGCGGTCATCGATATTGCGGTGAAAGCCGGCTTCGCCAGCCTGCTGCCCGAAGACGCACGCAGTGAAGTGTTTTCCATCAAATATACCCTCACCAATATCGGTTATGCCGTGGGGCCGGCCTTCGGGGCGATGGTGGCCAAGCTGGATATCAGCCTGCCGTTTATCCTGTCGGCGCTGCTGGGGCTCGGTTTTTTCCTGCTGTATTGGCGGTGGGGCGACCGTACCTTGGCCACTGTGGATGCCACGCAAAAACCGGTGCCGTTTCTGGCCGTCGCCCGTGTGCTGCTGCAAGATCGTCGCCTGGTGTGTTTCACCCTCGGCGGTTTGCTCAGTGCGGTGGTGTTCGGCCAGTTCACGGCCTACCTGTCTCAATACCTGGTAACCACCACCACCGCCGAATACACCTACACCGTGATCAGCGCAGTGCTGACCACCAACGCCGTGCTGGTGATTGCCTTGCAGTACCTGATTGGTCGGCGCATTTCGCATCGCTATCTCAGCCAATGGCTGATCGCGGGCTTGAGCATGTTCATGCTGGGGTTGATCGGTTTCGCGCTGTCCACCAGCGTGTTGTGGTGGGTATTGGCAATGGCGGTGTTTACCGTAGGGGAAATCATCGTGTTCCCGGCCGAGTACATGTTTATCGACCGAATCGCCCCGGACCACCTGCGGGGCATGTATTACGGGGCGCAGAACCTGTCCAATCTCGGTGCCGCGCTGGGGCCGGTGCTGTGTGGGCTGGTGCTGGCCAGCCTGCCGGCCCACTACATGTTCTATATGCTGGGGGCGTTTATCATTGGCGGCGGGGTGTTCTATTTCATGGGGGCGGCGATGAAGGCAAATCATCCAGCGTGAGCTTGCCGACGTTGTTGCTTTGCAGTTCGTAGCGCAACTCATCCACCATCTTCGCCACTTCCTGCGGGGTTTGCAGGCGATTGGTGCTGATGCCGGTAACCACCAGGTCGACACGGCCGGTTTCTGCGTCGTAGACCTTGAGGGTCAAGGACGCATCCCGGCACAGGGTGAATTCGCACGTCAGCGGTGACAGGCCTTCTTCGATGCAGTTGCGCAGTTGAGAGAGGGTAAACATGCAGATTCCTTCAAGGCATAAATACGATCCCTTGAAGGTTATGGCGTGCACCCTCGCGCCATAAGGCGAATTCGCACTAGGTGGACTAGTGCATTTGCAAGGGTCAGGGTTTGTTTTTAAGGCGCAATTCACCGGCGAACAGCCCGCGTTCACGGGCCCATACGATGGCCGCGCTGCGGCTGTGCACCCCCAGCTTGGAATACACCGTGGCCACGTGGTTGCGTACGGTATTGGGCGCCAGTTTCAGGCGCGAGGCGATTTCCTTGTCTGCCAGGCCCTCGCAGATCAGGCCCAGCACATCACGCTCACGGGCGGTCAGGTCGGTGAATGAGACATTCGGCAGGTTGGGGCTGTTGACGCTCTTGGCGTTGGCCAGTTTCTCGATCAGGGTCTGGCTGAACCAGGACGCGTCCTGCATGACTTCCTCGATGGCCGCCACCAGTTCCAGCTCCGAACGTTTGCGTTCGGTGATGTTCATCAGCACCATCAGGTAGCAGGGCACGTCCTGGATGATCACCGTGTCGGCTGACACCACGCAGTCGATCACCTCGTTGCCTTTCTTGCGCACCTTGAGGTCCTGGCCGTCCAGGTTGCCGGCTTTTTCCAGGGTGGCGAACAACTGCGCGCCGGCCTGGGGGCTGTCGATAAAGTTGATGTCTTCGATGGATTTGCCGATCAACTCCTCGCTGATGTAGCCGGTGATGGTCATGAAGGCTTCGTTGACATCCACCACCTGGCGGTTGTCGGCGCTGCACACCAGGGTCGGCACCGGCGTCAGGCGGAAGGATTTGGCGAAGCGCTCTTCACTCTGGCGCAGGGCAATTTCCGCTTTGCGTCGCGGCTCAAGGTCAGTGAAGGAAAACAACATGCAGTCTTCCTCGTTCATGTCCAACGGTTGGCCGGCGACGATCACCAGTTTGCTGCCACCTTCGGGCAATCTCAGTTCGGCCTGCATCTGCGGAATAGTTGCGCCTTCGCCCAGGCGCTGGATCGCCAGGTCCTTGCGCTCGGCCTGTTCCAGCACGTCCAGTTCATACACGGATTTGCCGATGACCTGGTCACGGTTGTAGCCGGTCATCTCCAGAAAACCCTGGTTGACCTTGATGTAGCGCAGGTCGCTGAGGCGGCAGATCACGGCGGGTGCGGGGTTGGCGTTGAAGGTTTTTTCAAAGCGTTGCTCGGCGCTCGCCCATTCGGTGGCGTCGCTGAGGATCAGCACCAGCAACTCCGGCTCACCCTGCGCGTCGGACAGTATCAGGCTGCGCAAGCGGTGCACCCAGTAGCGACTCTCGTCGGCGGCAGGGGTGACTTCCACCACCACATCGCTGAACTCTTCACCAGCGGCCACGCGGCTTAACGGGTAGCTGTCCAGCTGTAAAGGATGGTTATTGCGATAGCGCAAGGCGAAACGCTCGGCGTAGGCCTCGGTATTGGCACCCAGGTCCTCGACGGCGCTGACCCCGTGCATGGTCAAGGCAGCGTCATTGGCCCAGAGGATGGTCTGGTCGACCTCGGCCAGAATCACACCGTCGGACAACTCGGAAATGATCTGCTGCAACTGGCGGCGATTGGTTTCTTTGGCGAGAACATCCTGGGTCATAACGTCTCCGAAGGGGCGAGGCTTGAGTGCATTCGAGTACGACATCCCGGCTTCAGGATAGTGCAGAGAATTTGCCTTGGGAGGAGTGCGAATGCACCACCCGGCCTGGTGCATATGAGCCAGGACTGAACGTATGTCGTTTCGCCACACTCACACTCAACAAGGCGCATTGCCTTGCTTCTAAATTTGAAAAGGACCTTTGTATGACCACTGTCTATGAAACCAATCGATCGCTATTTCGTGTGTCATGGAGCTCGGTATTGGCCGGTAGTGCAATCGCACTGGTGACCTACCTGGTGTTGAGTGTGTTGGGTACGGCTATCGGCGCCAGCGCCGTTGACCCGATGGAAGCAGGTAACCCGTTGAGCGGCTTCGGCACGGGTGCGGGTATCTGGTTGTTTGTCTCGACCTTGGTCGCCATTGCGTTGGGTGCGTTTGTGGCTGGACGCACGGCGCCGGATCGCGGCGGCCTGCACGGGGTGCTGACCTGGACCCTGACCACCTTGCTCACCACCTGGCTGTTGGCAGGCTTGGCTTCCAGCGTCGTCGGCACTGCCGGCAACGTCGTGGGTAAAGGCTTGTCTGCTGCCGGCAGTGGTATCGCGGCCGCAGCGCCGGGGATCGGCAACAGCATCAAGCAGCAGTTGAACGAGCAGGGGATCGAGCTGGACTGGAACAGCCTGCAAGGCCAACTCGATACCTTGCTCAAGCAAAGCGGCAAGGCGGAATTGGACCCGGCCAACGTTGAGCAAAAAGCCGACCAGGCGGCTGCCGATGGCAAACAATCGGCCACCGATGCAGCGACCAACCCCGCCCAGGCCGGTGACGAGCTCAAGCAGTGGTTCGAGCGCGTAAAAGCGTCCGGCGAGCCAGCCTTGAATGCAGCGGATAAAGAAGCCCTGGTCAACATCGTCGCGGCCCGTACCGGCAAGAGCAAAGAAGAAGCCACCCAGATTGTCGACAACTATGCCCAGGCTTATCAGCAAGCCATGCAGAAGGTCGATGAGCTGAAAAAACAGGCTGAACAAAAAGCCCGTGAAGCCGGTGAAGTGGCGGCCAAGCAATTGTCCCGCGCTGCATGGAGCACCTTGGCCATGCTGCTGTTGGGCGCGGCTTTGAGCTTCTTTATTGGTCGTATCGCGTTGACTACCCGTCGCGTGCCTTTGGCGTAAAACTGTCTGCGGCAAGGACGCCGCCTGTGGGAACGGGTAAAATGCTGGCCTTTTACCCGTATCCCGCAAAGGTGCCCCTTGAGCGCAGGCAAAGCCGTTGGACTGTTATTACTCACTTCTCTGTTGGCGGCGTGTGGCACCTCGCCGCCACGCACGCCCAATGACCTGTGCGGCATCTTTCGCGAAAAAGATGACTGGTACGACGCCGCCAAGGTCACGCAAAAGCGTTGGGGCGTGCCGATCCAGGTGCCGTTTGCGATCATGTATCAGGAGTCGGGCTTTCGCTACGACGCCAAGACCCCGCGTAAATACCTGTTATGGATCATCCCATGGGGCCGAGTGTCCACGGCAGCGGGCTACGCCCAGGCCAAGGATGAAGTGTGGAACGACTACCGCAAAGCCACCGGCCGCAGTGGCGCTGATCGCGAAGACTTCGACGACGCCATCGATTTTATCGGCTGGTACATGGACAAGACTTACACCATCAATGGCGTCTACAAATACGACGCCTATGGTCAATACCTGAACTACCACGAAGGTTGGGGCGGCTACCGCCAGCGCACCTACGCCAGCAAAGCCTGGCTGCCGCCGGTAGCGAGCAAGGTGCAGGCGCGTTCGCAGATGTATGCGCGGCAATATGCCGGGTGCAAGGATGAGTTGGGGCGAGGCTTCTGGAGCCGGTTCTGGCATTGGTTGTAGAAACCGGGGCTGCACGCAAATCAATATGTGGGAGGGGGCTTGCTCCCGATAGCAGGGTGTCAGTCAATGATGCAGGGGCTGATGCCCCGCCATCGGGAGCAAGCCCCCTCCCACAGTAGATTGCGGTACGGCGCTGGTTCTGTGGCGAGGCTGTTGGCAGCCTGACAGCGGACGGCAATCTAATTGGCAGTGACCAACGAAGACTAGCCACGTGATTCGAACGGCGCAAGCGGTTGGGATTCTCTCGGAAACGTCCTGCAAGTTAAAGGGAAATGTCATTGTTCCAACTGTTCCTACGCTTGCCAAACCCAGCCGAATCTGGGAGAACCCCAGCCTTTCACCCTTCAATGAGACCCCCATGAGCAACGACGAACTGCAAGTCACTGACATCCGCCTGGGCACCGGCAAAACCGTGGTCAAGGGCGCGCTGATCACCACCCAATACACCGGCACCCTGGAAGATGGCACGGTGTTCGATTCCTCCTGGGAACGGGGCAAACCGTTCCAGTGCGTAATCGGCACTGGCCGCGTGATCAAGGGTTGGGACCAGGGCTTGATGGGCATGCAGGTTGGCGGCCTGCGCACCTTGTACGTACCGGCGCACCTGGCCTATGGCGAGCGTTCCATGGGCGCGCATATCAAACCCAACAGTAACCTGCGTTTCAAAATTGAACTGTTGGAAGTACTGACCCGGGATGATTGAAGAGATTGAACATGGACGTTGACCCCCAGGTGTTGCCTGGCTGCTCCCTCAAAGACATTCGGGTGGTTGAGCTGCTTGGCTGCGATGAGGCTGAGCTGCAGCAGTTTTTTGAACAGGCACCGGATTACTTCATCGCGGTGAATGGCGAGCCGGCTACCCCGAGCGAAGCACGGGAAGAATTACACGGTCAGTTACCCGCTGGCTGGCAGTGCAGCCGCATGTACTGGCTGGGCTACCGCGATACGCAGGACCAACTGGTCGCCGTGGTGAATATCGCCGCAGATTTGCTCGCCGCGGGGGTGTGGCATATCGGCTTGCTGCTGGTGCATTCGCGCTGGCACGGCAGCGGGCTGGCGCAGCGCTTGCACTCGGACCTTGAGGCATGGGCGGTGGCTAAGGGCGCGCAGTGGCTACGGTTGACGGTGGTGGTAGGCAATATCAGGGCGGAGCGCTTTTGGCCCAGGCTTGGGTATGTCCAGGTGCGAACTCGCGAGGGCATCAGGATGGGGCGTCAGGTGAACAGGGTGTCCATCCAGATCAAACCTCTCGGCAACGAGACCATTGCGGGCTATCTGGCGCTGGTTGAACGGGACCGACCCATCACCCTGTAGCACGTACCGGTCTCATGGGCGCGCGGCGCCTGATTTCTCCAGCTCCTTGCTTTCAACCGTGATCCCAAATCTGCCGTACAGCTCCTTTCGCCCCTTGGGCGTCAAGGCCAATGCTCGACTATCAAGGTCCTGGATCACCCATTTGCGGCTTATAACGGCTTGTAGAACAGCGGCCCCCAGTGCGCCGGCGAGGTGAGGGCGGCGCATGCTCCAATCCAGGCATGAGCAAGCGAAACGACGTCGCTGTGCCCTTACGGTTTCTATCTCGACACCGAGCCCTGTCATCGCTTTTTCGCCCTCCACGCTGAGCTGATACGTACCGTCACCAGCGACTGGCATGCTCAACCAGCCGGCGTCGATGAAATAGTCGTGCAGTTGTACAGCCAGGGATCCTGCCATGTGGTCATAACAGGTCCGCGCCAACTGCAATCGACCGGGGGCCGTCGAAACGAACTGGGTCTGCGCGTTTCGGCTGATCACCATGAGAGCTTCAATAGCTTGGGCCACGTGCGCGTCTGCCAGGCTGAAGTAGCGGTGCCTGCCCTGCGTGTGCAGTTTTATCAAACCGTCCTCTTTGAGCCTTGCCAAGTGCGCGCTCGCCGTGGATGCACTGACATCGGCGATGACTGCCAATTCGGTGCTGGTACGGGCGTGACCGTCCATCAGCGAACAAAGCATTTTCGTCCTCGCGGGCTCCGCAATGGCGCCTGCGACACGGGAAATAGCAGTGTCATTGCTTTGGGAATCCATATTTCGTTCCTGAGCGAATTGTGGGGGGGACGATTGCTCGATAGTAGCCGTTCTTTGTGAAAAGGACTGCCAAAATGACGCCGTTTGAAGCCGCTACTCATGTCGATCCCTACGTTTATTACTCATGCCTCAGGCAGCAAAGGGAACTGTTGTTCGATGCAGATCTTGGTGTATGGATTGCCAGTGGCGCCGGCGTTGTCGAGGCCATTCTGGAACATCCCGACTGCCTTGTACGTCCACTGCACGAGCCGATTCCAACTGCCCTTGCGCAAGGCGCCGCAGGCCATGTTTTCGGTCGTTTGATGCGCATGAACGAGGGGACGCAACATCAGTGCCCGCGCAGGGTTATCGAGCCCATCCTGGCCTCGATGGGCACGCAAAACATCGCAGGCCTCGTGGCGCAGGTCGTCGAGACATTTGATATCTCGGGCGATAACCCGAATGAGTGGATGTTCACGTTGCCGGTTTCGGTCATTGCATCCTTGATAGGTTTCACATCCAGCCAGCTAAAGGAAGTCGTGCAGCTGACACGGGATTTTGTTGCCTGTCTGTCGCCGTTAAGTGACGAGGCTCAACTCGGTAAAGCCCATTGCGCGGCGGCACGGCTGAGCCAAATGTTCCAAACGCTGCTGAGTAACGATGATAAAGGTAGTGGTGTGTTGGGCCGTCTTTATAGCGATTACGACGCTTCAGCCTGGGAAGACGATGATGCATTGATCGCGAATCTGATCGGGCTATTGTCACAGACCTGCGAAGCCACCGCCGGGCTGATCGGCAACACCCTTATAGCGCTCCAACGTAAGCCTGAGCTGTTTGAAGGCATGCAAGCCACACCGACGCTTGTCGCTGAGTGGGTGGCAGAGGTCGCGCGCCACGATTCACCGGTACAAAACACTCGGCGGTTTGTTGCCAGGCGATGCAAGATTGGCGACAGCGTTTTAGAGGCGGGCGATACCATTTTATTATTGCTCGCTGCTGCCAACCGAGACCCCTGCGCCAACCCAGACCCCGACAGCTTCTTGCTCAAGCGGGCGCGACGACGAACCTTCAGCTTCGGCTCAGGCAGACATCAATGTCCAGGCCAACCCTTGGCATTGGCTATTGCCTCAGAAGTGATTTCGGCATTCTTGCATCGACAGCCCAACCCTTCTGCCCGTGATTATCGCTGGCGTTATTTGCCTTCCCTGAATGGCCGTATCCCACAGTTCTGCCGTGATGAGGAGACTCAACAATGATCGCTGTTATTTTTGAAGCCTGGCCGCACGAGGAGCACTACCAGCGTTATCTCGACCTCGCTGCCGAACTCAAGCCCCTGCTGGCTCAAATCGATGGTTTCATTTCAGTTGAGCGTTTCCAGAGCCTGAGTGAACCTGGAAAACTGCTGTCGCTATCATTCTGGCGTGACGAGGAAGCAATCCAGCAGTGGCGCAGCCTTGAGCTACATCGAGCAGCTCAATCAGCAGGCCGTCGGCAGGTTTTTGCTGACTACCACCTGCGTATTGCTCAGGTAGTGCGCGATTACAGTCTCGAAGATCGTGTCCAAGCGCCGGCCGATAGCAGGCAAGCTCATGAATGAAAGCACAGCACCTGGCCCATAGCTGGGGCGTATCTGCGAATTCAGTGTGTCAGGCAGTGAATGCGTAGCTGACACACCTCTTCGGGAGCAAGCCCCCTCCCACATTTGCTGGCAGATGGGGTTGAGAAAGGCATTCCTGAACCCATCCTGAAGAATTTTCGTGTTCTCCATGTGGGCACCTTCCTACGGTTTACTCGGCCACCATCGGGGCGTAAGCTTCGCGCGTTTTCATTAATAGCGGAGACCCTCAGTGGGTACTTGTTCGAGTGACAGTCGTCGGCCGGTTTCGGTAACCGGCATCTACTTGGCAAGGTAACGCGCATTTTCCAGATGCCGTTGTCTCGCCTCACAAAGCGAGAAGCGGTATCCCGGCAGTGGCCCGTCCTGGCGCCTGCCTGAATCCCTCTCATCGACGCTGACCAGCACCGGGGTAACGCCTGGATGCTACGGACGCGCCTGCCTTTTACGGCCGGCGGGCCATTTTCTCCGCCTGGAGATGCTTGAGACTGTGACTGACGCCAGTGTCAGCCGCGAAGTACCGCCCAGCCTGGCGCACATGGGGCCGCTGGCACACTACTTCAAATTGCAGGCGCTGGCGTCGCTGTACTTCGTATTTTTGCCCGCGATTTTGCTGGCGTACATGGCGCTGACCCAAGCGGTGAAGGGCTACATCCGCAAGTTTGGCTGGCAGTAATACGTTTTATGCAACACCGCAAAAACCTGTGGGAGCCGGGCTTGCCCGCGATGACGGTGTATCAGTCGCCTGATTCATTGGCTGACGCGCCGCTATCGCAGGCAAGCCAGCTCCCACAGGGACCTGCGGTGCTTCCAATTTGCCGCTGCATTCATGGAGATTTTTTTATGCAGGCAATCAACAACATCAACCTCAACTCCCTGATCGATACCGTGGTCAGCCTCAGCGCGGCGTTTATTCTGGGTGGTTTGATCGGCTTCGAGCGCCAGTACCGCCAGCGCACCGCGGGCTTGCGTACCAATGTGCTGGTGGCGGTGGGCGCGGCGATTTTTGTCGACATGGCCAACCGCCTCGGTGGTGCGGAAGGCGCTGTGCGTGTAGTCGCTTACGTGGTGTCGGGCATCGGCTTCCTGGGGGCCGGTGTAATCATGCGTGAAGAAGGCAACGTGCGCGGCCTCAATACGGCGGCCACCCTGTGGGCTTCGGCGGCGGTGGGCGCCTGTGCCGGTGCCGACCTGATCCTTGAGGCATTGCTGGGCACGCTGTTTGTGCTGGCGGCCAATACCTTGCTGCGACCGATCGTCAACAACATCAACCGTCAGCCACTGGACGTGGTATCGGCAGAGGTCACCAACATCCTTTACGTGATTGCGCGGCGCAGCCAGCAACAGGCAGTGATGGTCCTGTTGGAAGCCGAGCTGGCGCGCTGTAACTACCCGGCCAGCGATGTCGACGTGCGACCATTCGGCAGTGAAGAAGTGGAAATCGAGGCCACTCTGGCCGCAACGTCGGTCGATGGCGATGAGCTGGATGCACTGGTGACGCGCATCTCCACGTCAACCCTGGTGGTACAGGCCTTCTGGAGCCCGAGTACCACCGACTGATCCCTCTGGGCACGCCAGGATTGGCTAAGCTTAGTTGTGGAAAAATCCTACATATAGTCAGGAATATCCCTTCAATTGAAACATCTTGGCGTTGGTAAGGTTGGGCACTTGCGGCTGTTGGGTCGTTGTGGTCCGGCGTCCGTGGTTATGCTGAGTTAATTGAAGGGGCCAGACATCGCCTGGTTATCGCCATGAGGGTATGCAGTGCCGCTCGTCGGAACTGTCATTTCTCACAGGTATCCAGTCCCGGTGTTATGTGTAAGGGTATTTTGTCCACATAGGGAAGTTTTATGAGCAAAGCATTAATTGTGGATGACCATCCATTTATCTGCGCGACGGTCAAACACCTTCTGAAATCGGAAGGGTTTACTGAAATCTACCAAGCAGGGGATGGGGCAGATGCAATGCAGTTGGCCAGGGAGCAACGTCCCGAGCTGATTATTCTCGACCTTGCGCTGCCAAAACTGGGTGGGTTGGAGGTTATCAGCCGGGTCAAGGCACTGGCCCTGCCGTGCAAGATTCTGGTGCTCACCTCCTACATGGCGGTGTTCTTTTCTACCCGCTGTATGCGTGCCGGAGCGATGGGGTTCGTGGCCAAGACCGGGGAGTTGGACGAGTTGATCAAAGCCATCAGGGCGATCAGGTCGGGCTACAGCTGCTTCCCCAGTTTGCCGACCAGTTCGGTACGCCGTGATGACCTGCAGGAAACGGAACGACAAATGATCGAGTCATTGTCGGACCGTGAATTGACCGTATTGCAGATGCTGGCCCTGGGGCTGGGCAATAAGGAAGTGGCCGCGAAAATGCTGCTGAGCCACAAGACCATCAGCACCTACAAGACTCGACTCAAGGAGAAGTTACGTATGTCCTCGGTGGTGCATTTGTCCAAGTTTGCCCAGCGCAACCATCTGATCTGAGCTGCAAATGATCACCACCGCGTTGACCAGGTTCGTCGCGATCCTTTGGATGAGCCTATTACCTCTGATCGCGGTGGCCTTTGAAGAGCCCCAGGCTTTGCAACTGTTGGGGCACTCCCACCTCGAAATCCCCAAAGTAGAGATGACCGAGGCTGATTGGCGCTGGCTACGCGAGCGGCGCACATTGGTCATGGGGATTTCTGCCCCCGATTACGTGCCTTTTGACCTGACCAATAACAACGACGAACTCGAAGGTATCACGGCCGACTTTGCCGCGCTGATTGGCCAGGCCCTGCATATCTCCATCGAGGTTCGGCGTTACGAAACCCGTGATGATGTGGTCCAGGCCCTGAAGCAGGGTGACGTGGATTTTCTCGGTTCCGCCAATGGCTATGAGGCTGCCGACAAGCAATTGCAGTTGTCTCGTTCCTACGCCAACGATCAACCGACCCTGGTGACTCGCAGCGGTGACAGCCAAGCGTTGAGTGACGACCTGGCAGGCAAGCGGGTGGCAATGCTGTATCACTATATGCAGCCCGACGCTGTCCGGGCATTTTACCCCCGTGCACAGTTGGAGCTTTTTGCCTCGACCTTCGAGGCCATTGGCGCCGTGGCGTTTGGTCGCGCCGATGTATACCTGGGCGATGCCATCAGCAGCAATTACCTGATCAATCGCAACCACCTGAACAATGTACGCATGGCTGATTTTTCCACCCTGGAGGTCAACCCGTTTGCGTTTGCCGTCACCCGGGACAATACGCGGCTGCTGCAGATCATCAATGCGGCGCTGGAGGCCATTCCCGCCAGTGAGCACATGGAAATCCTGCGCCGCTGGAGCGGTGGCAACCTGGGCATTGTGGGCATCGACCGGCTGCACTTGAGTGCCAATGAACAACGCTGGGTGCAGAAAAATCCACGGGTCAGAGTCGCGGTGCTAAACGACTTTCTGCCATTGTCTTTTATCGGTGACAAGGGGCAATTCGAAGGGCTGAGTGCGGAGGTGCTGTCGCGCATCAGCTTGCGCACCGGTTTGAAGTTCGATGTGGTCCCGGGCAGTTCGTTGCCGCGCCAGGTCAATATTGTCAGTGCGGGCACGGCGGATATGCTGGCGGTGGTTACCCCCAGTACGGAACGTGCCGACAAAGTGCGCTTTACCCGGCCCTACCTGACCAGCCCGTTTGTGCTGGTGACCCGCGACAGCCCTGATAGCCCGCTCACGCTGGAGGATATGGTTGGCAAACGCCTGGCCATGGTGACCGGCAATGGCCTGCATGATGAGATAGCGCAAAACTTTCCAGGGGTTGCGTTTATCGATGTTGAAAACCCGCTGCAAGCCATGGCGCTGGTGGCCAATGGCGACGCCGAGGGCGCCGTGAACTCGCTGATCAGTGCGCGCTATCTGATCACCCGGCATTACCGTGACCGCTTGCGTATCACCAGTACGGTCGGCACTGAACCGGCGCGCGTGACCTTCGGGGTCAACCGCAGTCAGTTGGAGCTGTATTCGATCCTGGACAAGGCACTGCTGAGCATCACACCGCAGGAAATGGATGAATTGATTGGCCAATGGCGCAGCGAAGTCATCATCGAGGACAGCTACTGGCTGCGTTATCGCAACGTGATCATTCAGGGCTTCGGGTTGGCCGCACTGTTGTTGGTGGTCACGCTGGGTTGGATCATCTACTTGCGCAGCCTGATTCGTAAGCGCGTGCAGGCCGAGCGGGCGCTCAGCGATCAGATGCGGTTCATGAGCGTATTGATCGACGGCACCCCGCATCCGATTTATGTACGCGACCGCCAGGGTCGGTTGATGGCCTGTAACAATGCGTACCTCGATGTGTTTGGTTACAAGCTTGAAGACGTGATCGGCAAGACGGTGATGGAAACCGACGTCAACAATCCTCCACAGGCCCAGTCGTTTCATGAGGATTACCTGCGCTTGATGGCCGCCGGTGAACCGCAGATTCATGACCGGATACTCAAGGTGCCCAACGGCGACGTGCTGACCATTTACCAATGGATGCTGCCGTATCGCGACGGCGACGAGAAGGTGGTGGGCATGATTGCCGGTTGGGTGGATGTCAGCGAGCGTCATCGCTTGCTGGGCCAATTGCAGGAAGCCAAGGACGATGCCGACGCCGCTAACCGCGCCAAGACTACCTTCCTGGCGACCATGAGCCACGAAATCCGCACGCCTATGAACGCCGTGATCGGCATGATCGAGTTGGCCTTGAAAAATGCCGAACAGGGGCGGGCCGACCGTGATGCCTTGGAAGTGGCATCCGTGGCATCGCGCGGCATGCTGGAGTTGATTGGCGACATTCTCGATATCGCGCGGATCGAGTCCGGGCATTTGTCGCTGACCCTGGAGCCGGCCAATCTGCGTGAGCTGCTGGCATCGGTGGCGCGCGTGTTCGAGGGATTGGCGCGAGCCAAGGGGGTGGCGCTGCAAGTCCAGCTGGAGTCCTTGGTTGAGCGGACGGTGCTGGTCGACCCGCTACGCTTCAAACAGGTGGTGTCGAACCTGTTGAGCAATGCCATCAAGTTTACCGCCAGCGGCCAGGTAAGCCTCGGGGCGCGGGCGGTAGTCGAGGGCGACCGGTTGAATGTGCAGCTATGGGTGCAAGACACCGGCATTGGGATCAGCGTCAAAGATCAGCAGCGATTGTTCAGCCTGTTTATCCAGGGCAGCAATAACCAGCAGTCGGCCCGCAGCGGTTCTGGCCTGGGGTTGGTGATCAGCCGCAGCTTGTGCGAAATGATGGGCGGCCAGTTGCACTTGAGCAGCGTGTTGGGGCAGGGCACCCGGGTGGATGTGACACTGGCGCTGGCCCTGACGGACAGCTTGCCGACCCACGCCGCACACACTGCTGATGCCGTGCCAGATGGCCGCGCACTGCGCATCCTGGTGGTGGATGACTACCCGGCCAACCGCTTGCTGCTGGCGCGCCAGTTGACCTTCCTGGGCCACCAGATCACTACGGCCGAAGATGGCGTCCAAGGGTTTGAGCAGTGGCGGGCGGGACAATTCGACGGTGTGATCACCGATTGCAATATGCCGTTCAAGAATGGCTACCAGTTGGCGCGCGAGATTCGTGCGCAAGAACGTGAACGGGGTCAGGCACCTTGCCTGCTGTTAGGGTTCACCGCCAACGCCCAGCCGGAGGAAACCGAGCGCTGTCGGCAAGCCGGCATGGACGGCTGCCTGTTCAAACCCACCGGGCTGGACGACTTGCGCTCGGCATTGGCTTCGCGTTCAGCCGAGTTGGGCCCGCCACAAATGCAGGCGTTTGACTTGAGCACCCTGGTCGCATTGACGGGGGACGATCGCCCCGCGCTTATCGAGTTGCTGGTGCCGTTGCTCGACAGCCTGGAAACGGACCGTGCCTTGCTCTCACAGCTGTCAAGCCAGGCCGACTTTGCCAAGCTGCACGACCTGGCCCATCGCGCCAAGGGTGGCGCACGGATGGTCAAGGCGCAGGGGTTGGTCGCGTGTTGTGAAACATTGGAGGCGGTGTGTGAACAGCGGGACCGCCTGGCATTGGGCCCTGCGGTTGATGGCGTCAGTGAAGCGATTGGTATTTTGCAGCAAGGCTTGAACGCGTATTGCAATCGGCCTTGACCGCGGTTGATCACCATTCAGGCGATTTGGGAAAACTCTTACGTGAACGGGGAAAATGCCTGATTTTGTCGTCGGCATATGTCTGGAAAATGGGCGACGCTCACTGCCGAGCACTGCCTGCCCCAGGGGTTTGCCATGCCAAACAAAGCACTGACTGTCCTGATTGCCGATGAACAGCATCTGCGACGCCTGTACATCGAGAAAATGCTCAACCAGTTGGGGTATTACCGGATCGTGCCGGTGCAAACGCTCGAAGAAGTCCAGATTCTGACCTCCATTCCAGCCGAACCCTTCGATGCGCTCATCATCAATGCCGGGTTGCTGGACCATGCCATTGGGCTCCAGCAGTCAGTGCACCACGTGTTGGTATACGAGCACATCGACCTGGGCGAGCCTGCCGGTGCGACGTCAGCGGTGCGGGTGCGTCTGCCGGGCGTGCCGGACAACGTCAGCCTCGAACACTTCATGGACATCGTCGACCCATCCGAGGCTGCCCATGGCCTGCGGGTACTGCCGTGGCTACGGGAGTTGTCCCGGGCGCGGGTGGCCCGGGCCTAGCTTCGCTTCAACGCTGCTGCCGCATGTTGATCCGCACCCGTCAGTTGGTTTTGTGAGATTCGCGCAGGCGTTCGGCCGCACTGCGCAACAACTGCTCGGTTCCGTCCCAACCCAGGCAACCATCGGTTACCGACACGCCGTATTGCATTGACGCGCTCAGCGGCTGGCAGCCTTCGAACAAGTGGCTCTCAAGCATCATGCCGATCAGCGACGTATCACCCTGCAAGCGCTGCTCCAGTACGTCATTGAACACTGCCGGTTGGCGCAGTGGGTCCTTGCCACTGTTGGCGTGGCTGCAATCGACCATGATCCGCGCCGCCACTTTGGCCTTGGCCAGGTCATGTTTCACCTGGGCCACGCTCTGTGCATCGTAGTTTGGCCCACGGTGACCGCCGCGCAGTACCAGGTGTGTGTCGGGGTTGCCTGGCGTCTGGATGATGGCGGGATGGCCTTGGCTGTCGACACCGAAATGGCGATGCGGGTGGGACGCTGAGCGCATTGCATCACAGGCAACCGCGACGCCGCCGTCGGTGCCGTTCTTGAAACCTACGGGCATGCCCAGGCCGCTGGCCATCTCGCGGTGGATCTGCGACTCGGTGGTGCGTGCGCCGATGGCGACCCAACTGAGCAGGTCATCGAAGTAGCCGGCAGCCATGGGTTGCAACAGCTCGGTGGCGACCGGCAGGCCCAGGCGCAGCATTTCACGCATCAGTTCGCGGGACAGGGTCAAGCCGGCGGCCATGTCATCGCTGCCGTCCAGGTGCGGGTCGTAGGCCAGGCCTTTCCAGCCAATGGTGGTACGCGGTTTTTCGACGTAGGCGCGGATCACCAGCAGCATCTGGTCGCTGACTTCAAGCGCGAGTTTCTTCAGGTTGCGTGCGTATTCCATGGCCGATTGCGGATCGTGGATCGAGCACGGGCCGACAATCACCAGTAAGCGCGAGTCTTCGCCATTGAGGATGGCACGCACGGCCTGGCGATGGGCGTGGATCTGTTCATGGAGGAACGGGCTGAGGGGCAGCTGGTGTTTCAGCTCAAGGGAGCTGGGCAGGCGCTGGGTCAGGGCTTCATTGGCGCTGTTGAGGGTGCAGACGGGCAAAGCGGCGACGGAGGAGTTCATATTCAAGGCTTCCTGGGCAAGCGGCGGGTTGTTCCCGCGCGCTTGGCCTACTGGGGTGTTCGACAATTGGCCGTACTGGCGACGTGTGTTGGTTTGCCACCAATAGGTGACCGATCGGAGGCGGCAGGCTGTCCCGAACGGAGCTGGCTAAATCGCCATGCAGTGCAAGTGTCGAAGCGGTAATAAGTGGCGTAGTTCATGGTGTGATTCCTTTAAGTGTTCTTGAACAAACAAAATGGTTAGCGGCTGGAAAAACAAAACCCCCGGTCGGGGAGCCGACCGGGGGTTTAGATTTCTCTGGTAGGCGACCCCTTGAGTAGTGGGCGCCGATTTCAGGTATCAGGCGCGCCAGTGGCTAAACCAATACCCAAAATAAAAGCCGGCCAGTGCGCTCGAACCGTTCACGCGGGTAGCCGATACCAAGCGCAAGGCGCTGGCAGCAGGGCAAACCTGAGTGTGGGTGAGTTGCAACATGGTGGCTCTCCAAATGATGGGGGGAGCTTACTAGAGGCGTACGGGTGGATTCAATCAGTAATTTCTATTGCTTGAGGGTACTTACGGCTATGGGGTGAGTGTCGCTATGCTGGTGGCTCATAAACGATGATTGCCAGGACGCGACCATGACTGCCTTGACCCTTGCTGCGGCGCAAACCCTTTCCATTGCCGGCGACGTTGAAGCCAATATCGCACGGCACCGGGTGTTCATGCAGGCTGCGGCAGAGCAGGGTGTGCAATTGCTGGTGTTTCCGGAGCTGTCTTTGACCGGTTATGAACCCACGCTGGCCGCTGACTTGGCCATCGCTCCCGATGCGCCAGTGTTGGCGCCCCTGCGCGAGATGGCGCGCGAGTTGCAGCTGACGGCAGTGGTGGGTATGCCGATCCGACTGGCCCCGCAAGCGGATGTTTTGATTGGCGCCCTGGTGCTGGGGGCCGACGGCTCACTGGCGGTGTACACCAAGCAGCATCTGCATCCAGGCGAAGACGTGGCGTTTGCGGCCGGGCAGGGTGGTGAGGCACTCGAATGGGGCAATGACCGTATTGCCCTGGCGGTTTGCGCCGACTTCTCCCACGCCAGTCATCCACGTCATGCGGCGCAAGCGGGCGCCAATGTCTACGCAGCAGGCGTACTGATCAGCGAAGGCGGCTACGCAAAAGACAGCGCGCTGCTGCAGGGCTATGCCGCGGAGCATCGTCTGCTGGTGCTGATGGCTAACCACGGTGGCCCCTCGGGTGGCTGGGCCTGTGCAGGTCGCAGTGCGATCTGGGCCGCGGATGGCCGTTTGCTTGCAGCGGTGCCCGGTGTCGGCGAAGCGCTGGTGATTGCCCACCGCGACGACGAGCATTGGGTGGGCCAAGTGGTGGCCGTGTAAATGGCTTTTCACCTGCGTGCTGCCACAGAACAGGACCTGTCGTTTGCGCGAGCCCTGACCCACGAGGCGATGAACCGCTACTACGTGCAAAACCAGCTGATTTGGTCCAATGCCGGCTTCGACACGGCCTGGGCCGGTCGGGAAAACTGGCTGATTTGCCGAGATGACCACACGTTGGGGTTTATCAGCCTGAGCCGTGACGGTGGCGCTCTATACATCCGCGAGTTGCATTTGCTCCAGGCGTATCGCGGGCAGGGCGCAGGCACCTGGGTGCTGGAGCAAATAGCGCTGAAGGCGCAGGCGCTTGGGCTGTTGCGGTTGACCGTGTTCAAGACCAATCTGGCCAGAAGGCTCTATCAACGCATGGGGTTCAGCATTGTTGGCGAGGAGGATGGTTTCTGGCGGATGGAGCGTGTCTGTCGCGTACGCTAAACCCTGTACAAAATCCTAATAAGCGCATACTGATTCAGGGGCCGACTTCCCTTGATGTTCCAGCCAGGCCTTGGCTTGTGCAGCGGTGCGGATTCCGGGCATGGTTCAAAACCGCTCAAGTTCGTTCAACGAAGAGATGAGTGTGTCACCTCTTGATGTGTGCAAAATGGGATCATGCATCCAAATGAGTGGAATCGGTTCGCGTTTAAGGCAAGAAAGAGAGCAGACTCGGCCTGCCGCAAAAAGTTTTTGGTGAAATCGGAGGCGTTGAAGCCAACGCGCAAGGCAAATATGAAAACGGCGGGCGTGCGCCCCAGGATTCCTGACCTTTTGCCCAATAAATCCGGTCGTCCGCCAGCCGGTGGACGACTACCGAGCAGGCAAACTCCATATATATGACGCTTGCGGCTAGGTCTGCGCCCAGCTTTTTTGCTAAGGTGTTCAGCAATCTATAAGACCATATCGCGAGGTGTCTGCTTGATTAGGGTGCTAGTAGTCGATGATCATGATCTCGTTCGTACAGGCATTACACGAATGCTGGCTGACATCGACGGCCTGCAAGTAGTCGGCCAGGCTGAGTCAGGGGAGGAGTCTCTGATCAAGGCTCGGGAATTGAAACCCGATGTGGTGTTGATGGACGTCAAGATGCCCGGGATCGGCGGTCTTGGTGCCACGACCAAGCTGTTGCGCAGCCACCCGGACATCAAGGTCGTGGTAGTGACGGTGTGCGAGGAAGACCCGTTTCCGACGCGGCTCCTGCAGGCCGGTGCTGCGGGCTACCTGACCAAAGGCGCGGGCCTGGCGGAGATGGTGCAGGCCATTCGCCTGGTCTTTGCCGGCCAGCGTTACATCAGCCCGCAGATCGCCCAACAGTTGGCGATCAAATCCTTCCAGCCCACCAGCGATTCGCCGTTTGATACGCTGTCGGAGCGGGAAATCCAGATCGCCTTGATGATCGTCGGTTGCCAGAAAGTGCAGTCGATCTCCGACAAGCTGTGCCTGTCGCCCAAGACCGTCAATACCTACCGCTATCGCATCTTCGAGAAGCTCGCCATCAGCAGTGATGTTGAATTGACCCTGCTCGCGGTGCGCCACGGCATGGTGGACGCCAGCGCCTGACATGACTACGCCGTTTGATCCAAGTGCCTTTCTCTCGACCTGCAGTGGCCGCCCCGGCGTGTACCGCATGTTCGACAGCGAGGCACGCCTGCTGTATGTGGGCAAAGCCAAGAACCTCAAGAACCGGCTGGCGAGTTATTTTCGCAAGTCCGGCCTTGCGCCGAAAACCGCCGCCCTGGTGGCGCGTATCGCCCAGGTCGAAACCACCATCACCGCCAATGAAACCGAGGCGCTGCTGCTTGAGCAGACGCTGATCAAGGAATGGCGGCCGCCCTACAACATCCTGCTGCGTGACGATAAATCCTACCCTTACGTGTTTTTATCGGATGGCAACTTCCCGCGCCTGAGCATTCATCGCGGGGCTAAAAAGCTCAAGGGCAAGTACTTCGGGCCTTATCCCAGCGCAGGTGCGATCCGTGAAAGCCTGAGCTTGCTGCAAAAAACCTTTTTTGTGCGCCAGTGCGAAGACAGCTTTTACAAGAACCGCACGCGGCCGTGCCTGCAATACCAGATCAAGCGCTGCAAGGCGCCCTGTGTGGGCCTGGTTGAGCCGGCAGAGTACGCTGAGGATGTGCGCCACTCGGTGATGTTCCTCGAAGGGCGCAGCAATGCGCTCACCGATGAGCTGTCCGGGGCCATGGAGCAGGCGGCCAGCACCCTGGATTTCGAAAAGGCTGCCGAGCTACGTGACCAGATCTCCCTGCTGCGTCGCGTCCAGGACCAGCAAAGCATGGAAGGCGGCACCGGTGACGTCGACGTGATCGCCGCGTTCGTCAATCCGGGCGGCGCCTGTGTGCACCTGATCAGCGTGCGTGGCGGGCGGGTGCTGGGCAGCAAGAACTTCTTCCCGCAGACCGGTATCGACGAAGACGTTGCCGAGGTGATGGCCGCATTCCTTGGTCAGTACTACGTGAGCAGCCCAGAGCGTGACCTGCCCTCGGAGCTGATCGTTAATGTGGTACACGAAGACTTCCCCACCTTGATCGAAGCGATCCACGAGCTGCGCGGTCGCGAGTTGGACATCAGCCACCGCGTACGCGGCACCCGTGCCCGCTGGCAGCAACTGGCCGTGACCAACGCCGAACAGGCCCTGGGCGCGCGGCTGGCGAACCGACAGCACGTCGCTGCACGCTTCGACGCCCTGGCCGAGGTCCTCAACCTGGACGAGCCGCCCCAGCGCCTGGAGTGCTACGACATCAGCCACTCCAGCGGTGAGGCCACGGTTGCTTCCTGCGTGGTATTCGGGCCGGAAGGGCCGATCAAGTCCGACTACCGGCGCTACAACATCGAAGGCGTTACCGCCGGCGATGACTACGCCGCGATGCACCAGGCGCTCACGCGGCGTTTCAGCAAGTTGAAGGACGGGGAGGGCAAGTTGCCCGATATCCTGCTGGTAGACGGCGGCAAGGGCCAGTTGTCCATGGCGCGAGACGTGCTCAACGAACTGGCGGTGCCCGACCTGATCCTGCTCGGCGTCGCCAAGGGCACCACGCGCAAGGCCGGTTTCGAGACGTTGTACTTGAATGATGCCGCCCATGAGTTCACGTTGAAGGGCGACTCGCCTGCGCTGCACCTGATTCAACAAATCCGTGACGAAGCCCACCGTTTCGCCATTACCGGCCACCGCGCGCGCCGTGGCAAAACCCGGCGAACCTCAACCCTGGAAGGGGTGGCAGGGGTTGGCCCGACGCGGCGTCGCGACTTGCTTAAACATTTTGGTGGCTTGCAGGAGCTCTCCCGTGCCAGCATTGACGAAATAGCCAAAGCACCCGGTATCAGTAAAAAACTCGCTGAATTGATTTATGCCAATCTGCACAGCGAATAGAATGCCTTCTCACCTCGTAGCCAGTTGTGCCGATGAATATCCCTAATCTGATCACCGTACTACGCGTCCTGCTTATCCCGATTTTCATTTTGTTGTTCTATTTGCCGTATGAATGGAGCTACGTCGCGTCCAGTTCGGTATTTGCCTTCGCAGCCGCCACCGACTGGCTCGACGGCTACCTGGCCCGCCGCCTGGAACAGAGCACGCCGTTCGGCGCGTTCCTCGACCCCGTGGCCGACAAACTCATGGTCGCCGTCGCCCTGGTCCTGCTGGTGCAGGAACACGGCAACCTGTGGCTGACCCTGCCGGCCGCCGTCATCATCGGCCGCGAGATCGTCGTCTCGGCCCTACGCGAATGGATGGCCGAAATCGGCGCCCGCGCCCACGTCGCCGTATCGAACATGGGCAAATGGAAAACCGCCGCGCAGATGCTCGCGCTGGTCATCCTGCTGGCCAACCCGTCGGACTTCTCATTCTGGGTGCTTACCGGCTACGCCTTGCTGCTGGTTGCCGCTGGCCTGACCCTGTGGTCCATGCTGCAATATCTGCGTGCGGCCTGGCCTCATCTGCGAACCACCGTTGAAAAGAAATAAAACTTTTTTGAATCAAGGGGTTGACGGGTGCTGAGGATTCTATAGAATGCGCATCACCAAGCGGGAATAGCTCAGTTGGTAGAGCACGACCTTGCCAAGGTCGGGGTCGCGAGTTCGAGTCTCGTTTCCCGCTCCAAGCATTAATGAAAAAGCCACTCTAACGAGTGGCTTTTTTTTGCCTGCGATTTGTGGAATAGACGCTTTGGCGTCGTTTTTCGTTTCTTGAGAAAACCACTGAAATCCAGGGTGATCGGTAAATCTAGGTACCGTTCCAGGTGCTGTCTCATGGCCAGGCTCGAACCCGCATTGTTGCTGGATACTCTCAGGTCGTGAGACGAGCTGTTCACCCCATCATTGGTTCGGTCTGGCCTTAAATGACACTGAAATCAATTAAAATTCGATGTGTCCGGGGTGAGTAAAATTCGGTGACTCAATTTTCTGAACCCTCTGCCAACCCCGATAGTTGATCCAGTTCTGTGTAGTCAGATGATGTTTCTACAGCCGTAAAGTCGTGATCATTTGTTTTATGAGCGTGCTCCTGAATCGTTGTGAAATCTTCGTTGTCAGGGTTATGGACAGGTACCATTTCTATTTGAAGGGCAGGGCCGAACGGAGCGCAGCTTGAACTCTTCTTCAGAACCATCGCCCAGGATTTGGGTGAGCTTAAAGCGCTGAGCGTGGGGCAGAGCAGTGATGAGGTGGTCCGTTTACTGCATCGGATTCGGGGCGCGCTGGCGGTCGGCAAAGCCAAGAGCCTGATCCAGTTGTGTCGCGAGCTGGAGATCGCTGTCGCACGGGATGGGCTGGCCCACACCCATGCAGATGTTGCAGCGTTTATCCAGCGCGTCGAATGCGCTATTGAGATTTATAAGCTTGGAATGCCGCCCCGTTCAGGCAGATCCCCACCGCATAAGGCTACAAAGCCGACCCCGAGTCGTTTCTTGGAGAACGATGCTGCAGATAGCTATAACGTCGGCGATACGTCTGCCTCCTCATGGTCAGTTTCAACTTCTCCTTGACTGATCACTATGACCGTCTGCCATCTGGACGATCACAAAGCTTTTCTGGAGCACTGGCTATTAACCGGTTCCCGCCATCCTCTTAAGCTGGCTTGACTGATTTTCAGCCAGCAACAAGTAGGAAGTGAACATGAAAAGGTTGCATAAGAAAGTCGCGCTGGTGACTGGTGCCTCCAAGGGCATCGGCGCAGCGATTGCCAAGCAATTGGCCCAGGATGGCGCCACTGTGATCGTCAACTATGCCAGCAGTCGCTTAGACGCCGAGCGAGTGGTTGAGCAGATTTTGCAAACCGGCGCCAGGGCCTACGCGGTGCAGGCGGACGTGTCCAACAGCACTGACCTCAAGGCGTTGTTCAAGACCATCGTGCATGAGCATGGCCATCTCGACATTCTGGTCAACAATGCCGGTGTCTATTCGACCAGTCCCCTGGCCGATATCACCGAACAGGAGTTTCACCGTCAATTCAACCTCAACGTTCTAGGGCTGATCCAATGCACACAAGCTGCCGTTGAAGTGTTCAACGTGCTGGGGGGCAGCATCGTCAATGTCAGCTCAAGCGTGACTTCGTTCACGCCGGCCAACTCAACGGTGTACACCGCGTCCAAGGCTGCGGTTGACGCGATCACCCGCACGCTGGCCAATGAACTGGGGCCGAGAAATATCCGGGTCAACTCGGTCAACCCAGGGTTGGTCGTCACCGAGGGCGTGCACGCCAGTGGCTTCTTCGAAGATGCGTTCCGTCAGAAAATCGAAGCGATCACGCCGCTGGGCCGCATCGGTCAGCCCGAAGACATCGCACCCGCCGTCGCCTTCCTGGCGTCGTCCGATGCAAGCTGGATCACCGGTGAAACCCTGATAATCGGCGGTGGCCTGCACTAAGCCTGGGTGGCGTGCTCGCGCACATAGTGGCGGGGCGACTGTGACATCACGCGCTTGAATGCGGTACTGAATGCGCTTTCGGACTCATAACCCAATGAGAACGCGATGGTGGAGACCGAGTCATCGGAGTTTTTCAGTCGGTCGCTTGCCAGCAACATCCGCCAGTACGTCAGGTATTCCATCGGTGCTGCGCCCACCACTTGCTTGAAGCGCAACGCGAACGCCGAGCGCGACATGGTAGCCCGTTGCGCCAACTCCTGGACGCTCCAGCGATGGGAAGGGTCAGCGTGCATGGCACTCAGAGCGACACTGAGGTGACGGTCAGCCAAGCCGTAAAACCAACCAGTGCCGTTGTTCTCCAGCGTTGCCAGGTGGGTGCGTAGTACTTCGACCAGCATCAGGTGCGCCAAGTGCTCATTCATCAGCGAGCGGCCGGGGCGCTTCTGCTGTAGCTCCGACGTGAACCGTTCCAGCGCCCAGCGCAGGAGCGATGCCTGCGGTTCATTGGCCTGCACGTGAACCATTGAGGGCAGGCTGCTGAGTAATAACTGGGTAGGAACACCGCTGAAGTCAAACCGGCCACCGACCAATTGCGTGTCGTTGCCGCCGTAATGCAGGGCCAGTTCGTCCGTTGCGAGGGTTTGAAAGTGACCATCGGAATTCATCAGCGGCTGGGACATATCGCTGTAGAGCGAAAAAGGCATGCCCCGAGTCATCAGAAAGCAATCGCCTTGGTGCAGGCGCTGCGGCTGCTGTTCGCCCTCTACGTGCAGCCAGCAACTGCCCTTGATCACCGCCGTGAACTTGATGCCTTCGCGCTCGGGAAAGGTGAAAGCCCAATCACCGCCCAGGGAAAGCGTGGCGGAGTGGTAATTACGGATTCTCAACAGTGAAAGAACGTCGGACAGAGGATCCATGCATCACCTGGTTGGACGAATAATAAAGTAATCGCGATTTTATATCAGAGCTAATCCAGATTTCATCTTTAAATGTGAGGTTCTCCATGCAAATCAATTTCGATAAGTCTTATGGCCCGCTGATCGATGGCGTGTTTGAAACTGAGGATAAGTCGCGCTCGTTTGCTGCGGTCGACCCTGCCACGGGCAGACACCTAGCTTACATTCATTATTGTGACGCCAAAGATGTTGATCGCGCTGTGAAGGCCGCGCATGCAGCGTTTCCAGCCTGGCGTACCCTGGGTCAGCAGATGCGCGCACGCCTGGTGAACCTCTTGGCGGACGAGATCGAAGAGCACAGCGAACGTCTGGCCATGATCGATGCCCATGACGTGGGGCGCTGCATCAGCGAAGTACGCAAGGACTACCTGACTGCTGTCCGGCACTACCGCTATTTCGCCTCGGTGATCATGGCCCATGAAGACACCGGCCGTGAAATTGAAGGCGGTTATGCCATTGCCAAGCGTGAACCACTTGGCGTTTGCGGGCAGATCATTCCCTGGAACGCGCCGGCGATCATGGCCGCGTTCAAGCTCGCCCCCGCGCTGGTAGCCGGCAATACCGTCGTGCTCAAACCTGATGAAAATGCTTCGGTGTCGACGCTGGAACTGGGCAAGTTGATCAACAAGATCTTTCCCGCCGGGGTGGTGAACATGGTCACTGGGTTGGGAGAGATAGTCGGTGCAGCATTGAGCGAGCATCCTCTGGTCAGGAAACTGTCATTTACCGGCAGTACCGAAGTCGGCCGCACAGTAGCCGGTGTTGCAGCCCGGCGCCTCGTGCCTTCAACACTGGAGCTGGGCGGCAAGAGTGCCAATATCGTATTCCCTGACATCGACGACATCGATGCGGTGGTCGACAACGCCACTTTTGCGGCCATTCATAACAATGGGCAGTCGTGCCTGGCTGGCACTCGTTTGTTTGTGCATGCCTCGATCGCAGAGGCGTTTCAGGAAAAGCTGATAGCCGCGTTCAAGCGTGTGAGAGTAGGAGCACCCTTGGCAGAGGATTCACGGGTCAGTTGTGTGGTCAACGCCCAACAAGGTGAGCGCGTGTTGAGTTACATCACCATGGGCCTGGAAGAGGGCGCCGAGTTGCTCGCAGGTGGCGGCCGGGCTGCAGTCCCAGGTTGTGAAAATGGCTACTTCATTCAGCCAACGTTGTTACTTGCACGTAACGACATGAGCATCTGCCAGGAAGAGATTTTTGGCCCGGTGCTATCGCTGATCGTGTGGGACGACTATGAAACGATGATCGCCCAAGCCAATGACACTGAATATGGGTTGGCCTCCGGGATCTACACCAGCAATTTGCAGCACGCTATGGAGACTGCAGCACGGCTGGAGGCAGGTTCGGTGTGGATCAATCGTTACTCGAACATTACCGATGGCACTGCGTTTGGAGGGTATAAGAACAGTGGGATTGGGCGTGAGTTTTGTCGGGAGACGCTCAATGCTTATACACAGATAAAGACGATCACAATGCAGGCGCGTGCACCACTGCCCTGGTTTGCAGGCGTGTAATTCAACGGGGATCTGCGCGCAGCCGTAGGGTGCGCGCATGACTTGCCCCTTCATGATTTCAACGATTGTACGTGGTTAAATTCGCCGCAAACTACCCCTTCACTTGTCCGACCTGCACTGGCATGTACTCGGCGCCGCCTCGGCAGCCATGTTCCAGTTCCTTGCTGCGTCCAGGCACCTATTCATTGCGCATCAATGCCGTGCTGGCCGGCTCAGGATCGGCCACGGGCGTGGCCGATTACCTTGGGAGTTAGGCTTACCCGCGAGGGCCTTGTCCGGTAACCGCATACGAACTGAGCGGCTCCGGCGCACGCCAGCCACCACCCAACGCTTTATAGAGTTGCACCACATTGAGATACGACGCGGTCTCTGCCTGCGTCAGCGCGTCCTGAGCATTCAGTTGCGTACGCTGCGCGTCCAGCTCTACCAGATACGCCGCACTACCTGCTTCATAACGCGCATGTGCCAGTCGAGCCGCACGCTCACTTTGCGCTGCTGCTTCAGCCAGGCTACGTACCCGTTGCTGCGACAAGCTATAGGTCGTCAGCGCGCTCTCGGTTTCCTCAATCGCATTCAGCACCACTTGCTCGTAACGCGCTCGGGTGCCCACCTCTCGCGCCTGCGCCTCGCGCTGCCTTGCCTTGACACTGGCCAGGTGCAGCGCCGGCCAACTGACCGAGGGCATCACGCTGAACGCGCGGCTGCCGCTGTCGCCCAAATCCCCACCGCGCAAGGCCACGAAGCCGAGGAAGCCGCCCAGGTCAATCCTTGGGTAAAGCTCGGCTGTCACGGCACCAATGTCCGCATTCGAGGCCGCCAAAGCGCGTTCGGCGCTGGCGACATCGGGACGCTGGCGCAGCAAATCGCTGACCTGGCCAATCGGCAAGCGCGTGACCAATGCCGGAAGCGCTTTCAGGTCGGTCAGCGCTTGCAGCTCATTGGGCCGCGAGCCCGTGAGTACGGCGAGCCGATAACGGCTGAGCGCTTGACGGGTTTCCAAACTCGGCAGTGTGGCTTGCACCCGTGCGCGCTCGGCCAGGGCGCTGGCCAGTTCGTCGGCGGTGCCGCGCCCGGCATCCACGCGGCCCTGGACCAGCGCCACGGTTTTTTCCTGATTACTCAGGTTGGCCTGGGCCACCGCTAACTGCCGTTGCGCGCCGCGCAGTTCAAAGTAGTGACGCGCCACGTCGGCGGTCACTACGATACGGGTTTGCGCAAGGTCCGCCGCGACGGCCTCAGCGCGTGCCGAAGACGCCTGCGACAGGCGCTGCAGCCGGCCGAACAGGTCCAGCTCCCACTGCGCATCCAAGCCGGCCTGATAGGTCTTGGCCAGGTTGCGCTCACCGCTCGGGCCGGGGTTGGCCTGGGACAGGCTACGGGAATAAGCCCCGCTGGCGGTCACCGTTGGCAGTTGGTCCAACTGACGCTGATCCAGCACCGCACGTGCCTCCAGCAGCCGGGCCTGGGCGATGCGCAGGTCATGGTTACGCGCCAGCGCTTGATCGATCAGCGCATCCAGTTGTGGGTCCTGGAATTGTCGCCACCAATCCTGTTGCACGCGGGTGCTGCTATACAGCGCGGTATCGGGGCTTTGAGTCAGCTCTACTGCGGGCTCGTTACTGGCCCGGTAGTCCGGGCCGACGGTACAGCCCGTCATCCAGGCCGAGCAGACCAGCAGCGCGAGCGGGCGAATCACGAAGGTATTAAAGGGGTGCATATATGTCTCCTTACACCGTCTGGGTCGTGGCGGCGTCGGCTGCATCGGCAGCGGCCAGCGCACGGGCGCGGGGTGTGGTGGCCGCGATACGATGGTCGACGGCAATGAACGAATACATGGTCGGCAAAACCAGCAAAGTGAACAGCGTACCCACCAACATGCCCACCACGATCACCAGGCCAAGGTCATAACGGCTATGGGCACCGGCACCGGAGGCGAACAGCAGGGGAATCAAGCCCGCCACCATCGCCGCCGTGGTCATCAGGATCGGCCGCAGGCGCATCTTCGCCGAGTGCAGAATCGCCTCACGACGATCCAGGCCCTGCTTGACCTGCATCTCATTGGCGAACTCCACCATCAGGATGCCGTGTTTGCTGATCAGGCCGATCAGGGTCACCAGGCCGATCTGTGTGTAGATATTGATGGTCGCCATGCCCAAGGCCAGTGGAATCAATGCACCGCATATCGACATCGGCACGCTGATCAGAATGATCAACGGGTCACGCAGGCTTTCATACTGCGCAGCGAGTACCAGGTAGATCACGATGATTGCGAACAGGAACGCCATGACCAGCGCGCCGCTTTCCTGATGGTATTGGCGTGCATCCGAAAGCCAGTCGTAGGTGAAACCCGGCGGCAGCAGTTTGGCTCGCGCCTCGAGGAACTTCACCGCGTCGCCCATGGCCACGCCCGGGTTGGGGATCGCCTGGAAGATCGCGGAATTGAGCTGGTCGAACTGGGTCAGTTGATTGGGCTCGACGCCGGTCGAGACGCTGACCAGGTTGGACAGCGGTACTTGGCCACCGCTGGCGCTGGTCACATAAAAGCGCGACAGTGCTTCGGGCGTAAGCCGTTCACCACGCAGGCTCTGCGGGATCACATCATAGGAGCGACCGTCCATGGCGAAGCGGTTGACGTAGTTTTCGCCCACCAGCACCGCCAGGGTGTCACCCAGGTCCTTCATGGTTACGCCCAGGCTGTTGGCCTTGGTGCGGTCGACTTTGATCTTGATCACCGAGTTGTTGTAGTCCAGGTCGCTGTCGACCACCATGAACAAGCCGCTTTCACGTGCAGCGTACTTGAGTCCTTCCATCGCCTCATAGACCACGCTGTAGTCACCGGCGCTCTTGATCACCATCTGTACCGGCAGGCCACCGGTCGAGCCCGGCAGTGAAGGCAACTGGAAGGCAAAGACGTTGCTGCCCTCGATGGTGTTGGCGCGGTTCTGCATATCGCCCTGAATCTGGTCGGCGTTGCGCTCGCGTTTTTCCCAATCGACGAAGTTGACCCCGCCGATGCTGTTGGATACGCCGTTGCTGCCGTTGACCAGCCACAGGTTGCTCTGCTCCGGCAAAGTCACCATGGCTTCGTTCCACTGTTTGCCGAACTTCTCGACGTAGTCGATGTTGGCGTTTTGTGGAGACTTGATTGCCGTCAGCACCGTCGACTGGTCCTCGGTGGGCGCCAGTTCGGTCTGGGCACGGCTGTATAGCCAGGGCACGCTGATCAGCACGATGACCGCAATCGTAAACGTGACCCAACGGTGGTGTAGCGACAGATCCAGCACCCGGCCATACGCGCTGCCGAGACGGTGAAAGAATCTCTCGGCCTTGCGCGCCATCCAGCCTTCGTTCATCTGGCTGTTGAGCAGCAGTGAGCTCATGACCGGCGACAGCGTAAGCGCGATAATGCCTGAGACCACCACCGAGCCGGCCAAGGTGAAGGCGAACTCCTTGAACAGCGAGCCGGTCAGCCCGCCCATGAGGCCTATGGGCGCATACACGGCCGCCAGCGTCAGGGTCATCGCAATCACCGGCGCTGCCACCTCACGTGCGCCCAGCAGGGCTGCATATGTGGGAGACTTGCCTTCTTCGATATGACGGTGAACGTTCTCCACCACAATGATCGCGTCATCCACCACCAGGCCGATGGCCAATACCATCGCCAGCAAGGTCAGCAAGTTAATGCTGAACCCGAACATCGACATGAATGCGGCCGCACCCAACATCGACAAGGGAATGGTGACCACCGGGATGATCACTGCCCGCGCCGAGCCGAGGCTTAAGAAAATCACCAGTACCACGATGGCAATGGCTTCGCCCAGCGTACCGAGTACTTCATCAATCGATGCGCTGATAAAACGTGCCAGCTCAAACGGCACAGCGACTTTCACGTCCGGCGGCAGGTTGGCGCGGATCCCCGGCAGCAATTCATTTACCTTCTTGACGATCACCAGCGGGTTGGCATTGGGCGCGGCATTCAGGCCGAAAAACACTGCTTGAACTCCGTCCATGGTGGCGCTGGTGTCGGTGGACGCGGCGCCCAGTTCCACGGTAGCGATATCATTCAGGTGCACCACACCGGCAGCGCTGGACTTGACCACCAACTGTCGAAACTCGGCGACATCGACCAGGTCGGTGTTGATCTGGATATCCGACACCACATACAAACCCTTGGCCTGGCCGGGCGCAGCCTGCACGTTGTTATTCAACAGGGCCTGGGCCACATCGCTGCCGGAAATGCCATGGGCGGCCATGCGATTGGCATCCAGCCAGATACGCATGGCCATTGTCTGCCCGCCGCTGAGGTTGATGCTGCCGACCCCTTCGATGGAAGACAGTTGCGGTTGCACCACGCGCTGCAAGTAGTCCGAGAGTGCGGCGGTGGACAGGGTCGGGCTGGAAAAACCCACATAGGCCACGGCTGTGGCCTCACCGGAGGACTTCACAATCACCGGATCGTAAGCCTGCTCCGGCAAGCGGTATTTGACCTCATTGACCTTGGCCATCACCTGGGTCATGGCCTTGTTGGAGTCGGCGTTGAGCTTCATGCGCACGGTGATCACGCTTTTGCCCTGGGTCGACGTCGAGCTCATGTAGTCGACGTCTTCCACGGTGGCGACCGATTGCGCGATGGCCTGGGTGACGAAGCCCTGCATCAGTTGCGGCGAAGCACCGGGGTACTGGGTGGTGATTGTCAGCGTGGAGGCTTCCGTTAGGGGGTACTGACGAATCGGCAGGTTGTTTATGGCCAGCAGCCCCATCAATAAAATCAGGGTGCTGACCACCAGCGCCAACACCGGGCGCCGCACGAACAAGTCGGTGAATTTCATTTTCAGATCCTTGGTGTATCAGCGGCTTGCGGCTTGGTCGAGCCCTACGGTGTCCTTGAGCGCAATGCGTACCAGGGCGCCGCTGCTCAAGCGCAACTGACCGGAGGTGACCACGCGATCACCGGCCTTTACGCCGTCAAGCAGCACGACCCGGCCATCCGAGCGTTCGCCGGTCTTCACGTAGACTTGGCGTACCGTGTTGGTCAGTTGGGTATCAGCGCCCTCGACGACGTAGACAAAGTCACCGTAGGCGCTGTAGCTCACGGCTGTTTCAGGCACGCTGATCACGTCTTTTTTGGCTGGCAGATGGACTTCGCCATTGGCGTACATGCCGGGTGACAGCAGGTTGTCCGGATTCGGAACCGTGGCCTGGACCAGCACCGTGCGGGTGCCCGGGTCGATACGCGGTTCGAGGGTACTGACGTGGCCCTTGAACAAGCGCTGGGGGTACGTGTCTACGCTGATGCTCATCGCCTGGCCCGTTTTGAGCTGTGCCAGGGCACGTTCGGGCAGGGTGATGTTGGCGTACAGCGTCTGTGCGTCGGTCAGCGACACCATGGCATCGCCGGCTTGCACGAACTGGCCCAGGTTGACCTTGCGTACACCCAGCACGCCGGTGAAAGGGGCCTTGATGCGTTTCTGATCGATCAGCGCCTTGATCCGCACGATATCGGCCAGCGCCTGGGAGTAGGCGGACTGCACCTGATCCAGTTCCTCTTGCGTCGCCGCCTGTTGGGGCAGCAAGCGTTGGGTTCGTTGCAACTTGGCCTTGGCGTTGGCGGCCTGGGCCTGAAGCCTGGCCAGTTCGCCTTGCTCCGGCGCATCGTTGAGTCGCACCAGAGTTTGCCCGGCTTTCACCCGCTCGCCGGGTTGGAATGCAATGGCACGTACCAGGCCACCGCTTTCGGCGGTGACCATGACTTGGTGGGTGGCTTCCAGTTCACCGATACCCGCCAACGTGTTAGGCATATCGGCTTGCGTGGCGGTGGCGACGGCTACCTGGATGGCCGGCGCAGCCGTTCCGGCCGTCGTTTGGGTAGGTTGCGCAGAGGTGGACTGCCGGTACAAGCCGACGGCGCCGCCAATGGCGAGCACCGCAGCAATCGTGACGCACACTTTAAGTTTTTTATGCATGATTCCGGTACTGACGTAAGGCAAAAAATTAAGAGCCCTGATGGCTCAACGGTGACGAGCGCTCAACTGGACTGTTGATGCGCATGAGGGAGTCGGACCCGTGCAGCGAGAATCGCCAGCACGGCACCGAGCCCCAGAAAAAAGACCAAGGCGGCGAGCACGCTGGGGGCAAGCCCCATCGCGTCCACCAGCAGCCCAAGTGGAATGGGCACAGCGTTGAACAGGTAGATGGTCATATAGAAATACGCCACCAACTTGGCGTGGCAGTTGGCGGGAGCCAGCTGATTGATCAGCCGCGCACTGCCGACAAAAATGGCGCCATAAGCGTAGCCGCCGATTACCAGGGCCAGCGCCGCGAGCGTCAGCGAATGGACCGAGAAGGCCGTCAGCAGGAGCAGGAAGGCGGCACACTGGGCGAGCAATCCAGAACGCAATGCACGCGCTGCATCCAGGCGTTTGCAATACAGCTGGCTGGCCCCGGCGATCAACAGGTACACCGCCATGCTGTAGCCAAACATCCCACGGTCACTCAAGCCCAGTTGCTGTTCGGCAGCGCCGGGGCCAATCACGAAGACGCAGGCCGTGAACGACCAGCTGAAAAACACCGACCACGCGCACAAGTGGAAGGGCCGACCAATACCCCGCAGGCCTTCACGTAACGACGCTTGTGCAGTGTGAGCGGCGGTGTGGGCCTGGAGGGCGTGGCGGGGCCAGAGCGCCAGTACGCCGAGGGCGGCGACAGCGACCAGGGCCATGATCGACCAGAAGGGCAGGCTGGCCGGGTACAGGTTCAGTTGCAGTGCCACGCCGCTGAGCACTGGGCCGAAAGCCAACCCCAGGATCATTGCCAAGGTGGCCAGCGTCGCCGCCAACTTGCCGTTGTCGAGCGGACCGAACCGCACCAGCGTCACGTTCACCGCGGTGGTCATGATCCCTGCGCCAAGCCCCGAGATGGCGCGGGCCGCACATAGGGCCCACAACGAATCGCATTCGGCGCACAACCAGGCGCCGATCAGCACCAGTGCAATGGCTGGGAGCAGCAAAAAACGCTGGTCTTTGACATGGCCGGCGATGCGCGCCAGGGTCATCAAAGCCAGCAAAACACCGGCACCGTAGGCGCCGAATATAAACGTCAGGTCCACAGCGTTGATCTGCAGGTGTTCTTGGTAAAAAGGGTACAGCGGCGTGGGTGCGCTGCTGTTCATGAGCGCTGCGGTCAGTGACAGCGCGAGAAAAAACATCAAGCCTTTTGAGCCGTGTTTATTGATATCGACGGACATGAGTCTCCCAGCCCAGCGCTCAGGGCTTTTGCCGAGTGAATGTTTGCAAGCGGGATGTGAATGCGGTTTAGAGGGCTGTGCCCATTGGCAAATGATACGGGCCGGGGCGATTGGCACCATGCCCGAAACCCCAGGCTTCATTTGCCATCGTCCAAAGCGGGGCCGACCTAACTCATCGGGGGTAACAACTGTGGGTTATCGTCAACGGCTGGCCGACTACCTAGACTTGAGCCAATTCTTCACGGGCTTATCGAGAGTAAAAACATGCGCTTACGAGACCTGGGCATCACCATTGGCACGGGCACACCCGGGGCGTTCAACGCCATCACCGACGTGCCTGGCGTACGCGTCGGCCATCACACCCTCAATGCCGAAAGCTTGGAGGGTTCAACGCATACCGGCGTGACCATCATCGAGCCGCGCCCGGTCGCGGCCCATCTGGCCCCGTGTTTCGCTGGCGTTCACGTACTCAACGGCAACGGTGACGCCACCGGTCTGGAGTGGATTCGCGAAGCCGGTTTACTGACCACGCCCATTGCCTACACCAACACCCATAGCGTTGGTGTGGTGCGTGATGCACTGGTGGCCGCCGAGCGCGAGATGGGTAAGCAACACACCTATTGGTGCATGCCGGTGGTACTGGAAACCTACGATGGCATTTTGAGCGATATCTGGGACCAGCACGTCACTGCCGAGCATGTGCACGCCGCATTGGCGGATGCACACAGCAGCCCGGTGCAGGAAGGCTGCGTGGGCGGCGGTAACGGCATGATCTGCCATGAATTCAAAGGTGGGATTGGTACGTCGTCTCGCGTGCTGAGCGTAGAAGAGGGCGGCTGGACCGTGGGCGTATTGGTGCAGGCCAACTACGGCGTACGCAGCGCCTTGCGCGTGGCGGGTTACCCGGTGGGCAGCGTATTGCAGGACACGCCTTCACCTTATGACGGGCTGGTTAATGTCGGCGTGCCTGGCATGGGGTCTATCGTGATCACCATCGCCACCGACGCGCCCTTGCTGCCCCATCAATGCACACGCCTGGCACAGCGTGCGAGTATCGGTTTGGCGCGGGTCGGTGGCGGCACCGAAGACGACAGCGGCGACATCTTCATCGCGTTCTCTGTAGGCAATACCGGCTTGCCGGTTGCCAATCTCGGGCAACCCGGCCCGCCGACCACGGCCTTGCAGATGGTCAATAATGACTACATCTCCGCGTTGTTTGTGGCCGCGGCGGACGCCGTCGAAGAGGCAATCCTTAATGCTTTGTTGGCCGCCAACGACCTGCAGGGCCGTGGCCGGCAAGCACTGGCGCTCAAGCCTGAGCAACTGCTGGCGGCGATGGCAAAAGTGGGCTGGACGGCCCCGGTTCACTCCTGTGCCTGAAGGAACAACAGGAACAGTTCGGACTGGGATTTGATCCCCAGTTTGTTGTACATGTGCTTGCGGTGCACCTTGACCGTTTCGGCAGAGATCGCCAGCTTGCGGGCGATCTCTTTGTTCGAGCAGCCACTGAGCATCATTTGCGCCACCTCGGCCTCACGGGTCGACAACGCCGTGCTGATCTGCAGCGTCGGCGACAGCAGGCGCTCTTGCCAGTCCGTTGACGGCTCAGCTGCCGGTACGCTGTTCGAAGCCTGTTCAAACACGCAACGCTGACGCATCAGGCCGGCCACCCAGGGCTGGATCAATCGCAGCAGTGCCAGTTGCTCCTGGCTGAAGCGGCAACGGCTGCCCAACGACAGGCTCAGGGTGCGCTGGGGATCGAGTTGCACATTCAGATGTATCTCATCGGCAACCACGTTCAGGCGAAAGTAGCGCTGGTAATAATCGGTCTGCTCAAAACACTCAGGGGCAACGTCGTCCAGTTGAAACAGCCCACTTCGCGGTGATTCGCGATTAGCCAGGTAAAAGGGATCGAGCAGGTAAAGCCCCTTGAGGTAGTCCTGGAACAGCGAGTCGGTGCCGCCTTCCTCCGTAGGCGACTCAGCCAGTACCAGTGGCCTGCCAGGGTTGAAGATCAGTACCACCCAGCTGTCCACCGGCACATAGCGCCCGAGCAAACGCGTCATGGATACCCAGAAGTGCGGTTGGTCGAGGTTTTCGATCAGCCGCCCGACCGCGTCATGCCAGGCCACGTCCTGCAAGGTCAGATTGGTTCCACTACCCATTGCGGGGTACCCCATTGAAGTGATTTTTTCCCATTGCGCTGCACCCCATACTCATTTGAAGGCCCGGCTAAATTCGGGTTTCCACTTTGCCCAAGGACCTGCCATGAACATCGAACTCTTGCAGTTAGCCGGCCGCGACGGTGATACCGCTTATAACCTGAGACGCACCTTGGAGGCCATCGCCAACTGCAACGCGGACACCGACCTGCTGGTATTCCCGGAAACCCATTTGATGGGCTTCGTCGGAGGTGAACAACTGGCCAAGGTCGCCGAACCCCTGGACGGTCCGACACTGCGAGCCGTGCAACAGGCGGTGCGCCAACGCAATGTGTCGGTTGTGATTGGCTTGGTCGAACGTGATGCGGGCGCCTATTACAACACCTCGGTATTGATCACACCCGAGGGTATTGCCTTGCAGTATCGCAAAACTCATTTGTGGCCTTCCGAACGCGCAGACATCACACCCGGCGATCGCTTTGTCACCACGCTGTGGAACGGCGTGCGTGTCGGCCTGCTGATCTGCTACGACATCGAGCTGCCGGAAACGGCGCGGGCGCTGGCGCAATTGGGTGCCGAATTGATCATTGTCACCAACGGCAACATGGACCCCTACGGCCCGGTTCATCGCACCGCGATCATGGCCAGGGCCCAGGAAAATCAGCTGTTCAGCGTGATGGTCAACCGCGCGGGGCAGGGTGATGAAGGCCTGGTGTTTGCTGGCGGCAGTACGGTGGTTGACCCGTTTGGTCGCGTGCTGTACGAAGCCGGGCGCGAAGAATCACGCCATGTGATCAGTCTGGACCTTGCTCAAATCAAGGCGGCTCGCAGGGACTATCACTACCTCAATGATCGTCGGTTGCTGCTGCAAGGCCAGGCTGTGGAGCACCCCGATGGCCGCCGTGAACTGCTGATTCGCTGACTGCGTTTGTACCCTCCATAACAATAATCAGCTGGCGCGCAGGTGCCGGCCCAGGAGTTCGTGATGATCGCTATTCGATGCATGCAATGGGGGCTGGCTGCCATTGTCAGCGGCGCAATGGCTTGCGCCCAGGCGGCGGAGCCGAAGGTCAATATCTATAACTGGTATGACTTCATCGCGCCCACCACGCTGAAGGATTTCCAGGCGCAGACCGGCATTCAGTCGGCCTACGATGTGTTCGACAACAGCGAGGTCATGCAAAGCAAACTCATGGCCGGGCGTAGCGGCTATGACGTGGTAGTCGCTACCGGCGACCTGTTGCCGAACCTGATCAAGGCCGGTGTACTCAAGGAACTGGATCGCTCGGAACTGACCAACCTGTCACATCTGGATCCGGATATCCTGGCAAAGGTCAGCAGCAATGACCCCGGTAATCGTTTTGCCGTGCCTTATCTGTGGGGCACCACCGGCATCGGCTACGACGTCGCCAAAGTCCACGCGCTCCTGGGTGACAACGCACCGGTAGATTCCTGGGACCTGATTTTCAAAGAAGAAAACCTCGCCAGGCTGGGCGAGTGCGGCGTGGCGATGCTGGATGCGCCCGCTGAAATCATCCCGATCGCCTTGCACTATCTGGGGTTGCCCTATAACAGCCATAACCCGGAAGACTACCTCAAGGCCCAGGCCCTGCTGTTGAAACTGCGCCCACACATCCGCTACTTCGACTCCTCGCGCTTTATCACCGATCTGGCCAACGGTGATATCTGCGCCGTCGTCGGCTGGGCGGGTGGCGTGATGGACGCTCGCAAAGCGGCCGACGCAGCCGGTAATGGTCGCCGGATTCAGTACAGCATTCCCAAGGAAGGCGCGCCGATCTGGGTGGAAAACCTGGTGCTGCTCAACGATGCACCGAATCCCCAGCAGGGCTTGGCGTTCATCGATTACATGCTGCGCCCGCCGGTGATCGCCGCATCGTCCAACTACCTCAGCTATGCCAATGCCAACAAGGACGCCAAAGCGCTGGTTGATGAGAAGGTGCGCGATAGTCCGGGGGTTTATCCTTCCAAGGCAGTGCTGGATACGCTGTTTGCGCTGGAGCCGCTGCCGTTGAAACTGGAGCGCGTGCGCACGCGGGTCTGGAGCAAGGTCAAGAGTGGGACCTGAGCTTGCGTAGCCAGGTGCTTATGGCTTCAACGAGTTCTACCTTGCATTCCACCGGCAACCAATGACCGCCGGGTAGGCTTGCCACGGTGAGATCTACGCAGGCCGCCCGCATTGGATCGCCCAGCTGATTACCTTTGATGGTGTTCATTTGATCGTAGTCGCCGTTCACAAACAGTACGGGCAATGACAAGAGGCCGCCATTTAACGCCCGGTGCGCATATTCAATGTTGGCATCGTCGTTTAAATACCAGGCGCAGGGAGCGCGGAAACCATGCGCCTGGAAACTGCGCACCAATTGCGCGAAGTCTGCCTGCGGCCAGAGCGCAAGGTCTGGCTGGGTGAGGGGGGCCCGGTGCGCTTGGCCGAACCGCCCGCCCTTGCGGGTCACTTTGGCATTCGCTGCAATCTTGCCGATATTCGCCGGGTCGCCTCGGCGATAAATCGACGCCAGCGACGCGGCTTTATCCGCATCAAGGTCAGCGATAGCGCACGCAAAGTGCGTGTTGTAGTAGCGGTAATAATCCCATTGACCGTCCGGATACGTGTCCGCTGGGTAGATCGAGCGATCAACCAGAGGGACGAGCGTTGGCAGCGCGTTAGTGGTGGGGAAATACGGGACCGAAATCAATACAACACCGCAACTGCGCTGAGGCTCATGAGCGACCAGTTCACCCGCCACGACGCTGCCCCAATCGTGGCCTACCCAAATGGCGGGCCTGCCACCGAGATGGTCGTGAAGCTCTGCCATGTCGGCCACGATGTTTTCAAGGGTGTACGCCTGCGTGGGCGCGGGTGCAGAAGAACGACCATAACCGCGCATGTCGGGTGCAACGCAGTGCCAGCCTTGTGCCGCGAATGCTTGGATCTGTGCGCGCCAGATCAGACTGAGCTCCGGCCAACCGTGCAGGAACAGCATCAATGGCCCATCGGCCGGTCCCATCTCTACATAGTGCGTCGTATGGCGCGGGGTATTGAGAACACGCGAGGTCAGCTTGGAAGTGGACACAGTCTCTCCTCATGCTACGTCGGCTGATAAACTCGAAGCGGCAACACTATACTGAGCGGTAGGCTTCATGTTTCGTTCCCATTCGGCGCTTCCAGCGTCCGAGGCAAAGTCTTGCGTGTGAATGAAATTTATCCAAGGTGGAATGCTTTCTCGGTACATACACTCAGGGAAGAGCGAAAGGCGGCAATAGCAGTCGCGTTTTTCAACACAGGTGCATTGAGGATCAAGTATGTTGAATGTTGACCAGCCCCCCACAACCACACGCGAACCCAGTGAATACGAAAGCCTGGTCGCGATGGGGACTCACTTGCTCGATGTGATTCCGGGGGCAATTTACCTCTGTGACCGCGACGGGTGGCTCGTCAGGTTCAACAGCGAAGCGGTTAGTTTGTGGGGACGAACACCAGCCCTCGGTAAGCATGGCGACCGCTATTGCGGCTCATATCGACTTTATACGACGGACGGCGCGCCATTGGCGGTCGACGAATGTCCGATGGCTTCCACGCTCAACGCTGGCCTGTGTGCGCGTAATCAGGAAGTCTTGATCGAGCGCCCTGACGGATCGCGCTTCGTAGCGCTCATGAATGTCCGCACGCTTAGCGATCGCCATGGACGAATCCAGGGCGCGATCAATTGCTTTCAGGACGTCTCGGCGCACCACGCAATATCCGAAGAGCTGCGACGCAAAAGTTCCGACCTCGAAGACTTTTTCGAAAACAGCGCCGTGGGCCTGCATATTGTCAGCGGCGAAGGCATTATCCTGCGCGCTAATAAAGCCGAGTTATCGCTGCTGGGCTATTGCGCGGACGAATACATCGGCCGTCATATCACTGAATTTCATGTGGATGAACCGGTCATCGGCGACATCCTCCATAAACTCGGCAGCGGTGATTGCCTGAACAGCTACCCGGCGCGCCTGCGGGCCAAGGACGGCAGCATCAGGCACGTAGCGATTACCTCGAATGGGCGATTCGAAGACGGCAAGTTCTTCAACACACGTTGCTTCACGATTGACGTGACCCGCGTGCACGACGCCGAAACCGGGCGCCAGGAGAGCGATGACCGGCTGGCGGCGACCTACGAGGTGGCGACCATCGGCATTGCCGAGGCTGGCGAGGACGGTCGCCTGCTGCGGGTCAACGATGCCCTTTGCACCATGCTCGGGCGCCCTCGTGAGCAATTGCTGGCGATGACCTTCCTGGACTACACCCACCCAGACAGTGTCGAGCAGGACGCGGCGTTATACGCACGGCAGGTGGCGGGTGAACTGGACAACTACGTGTTGCGCAAACGCGCGTTCAAGCTCGATGGCCAGGCGCTTTATCTGGATGTTCATAGCTCGTCGGTCAGGGCGCCGGATGGCCGGTTCCGCTATGGCGTGCGAGTCATTCAGGACGTCACGCTGGCCCGAAAAATGGAAAACCGGGTGCGTGAAAGCGAACGGCACATGCGCGATCTGCTCGAGGCGCTGCCGGCAGCGGTCTACACCACCGACGCCGAAGGGCGTATCACTTTTTATAATCGTGCGGCCGTCGAGTTGTCGGGGCGCACGCCGCAACTGGGCGACCTGTGGTGTGTCACCTGGAAACTATTCAACACTGACGGCTCTTTTCTGCCTCACGACCAATGCCCGATGGCCGTGGCACTCAAGGAAAACCGCGCCATACGCGGCGTCGAGGCCGTCGCCGAGCGTCCGGATGGCACCCGCGTGTCTTTCACGCCGTATCCGACCCCGCTGCACGATGCCGATGGCAATCTGATCGGCGCGATCAACATGCTTGTGGATATCACCGAGCGAAAGCAGGCCGAAGACCGACAAAAGAACTTGATCGATGAACTCAATCATCGGGTCAAGAACACCCTGGCCACGGTCCAGTCCCTGGCGTCCCAGACCGCGCGTAACGCGCAGGATGCCAGGGACGGCTACACCCGGTTCGAAGCCCGGCTGCTCGCCTTGTCGCGTGCCCACGACCTGCTGACGAAGCGGCATTGGGGCCTTACGCCGCTGGAAGTGCTGGCCCAGGAAGTGTTGGTGCCGGTGTTTGGCCATGACCCCGGCCGCGTGGTGATCGCCGGTGATGCCATTGAGGTCGACACCCGCGTCGCCCTGAACCTGACCATGACGCTCAACGAACTGGCGATCAACGCCCTCAAATACGGAGCGATGTCCACCGACACCGGGACACTCTCGGTGAGCTGGAGCGTGCGACCCCAGCCCAGCGGCGCGCTGCTCACCGTGGACTGGCGCGAACAAGGCGGGCCTTCGGTATCCACGCCGGAGCGCGAAGGCTTGGGTTCGCGGTTGATGAAGCGCTGTATCGAGCGTGATCTAGGCGGTTCGTTCGAACTCGACTTCGCCCGTGAGGGCGTTCACTGCCGCTTCTCGTTTATGCTCGCTGAGAACCAGACATGACCACGTTCCCAGGCACCAGAGTGCTCCTGGTTGAAGACGAGGGCACCATCGCCATGTTGATCGAGGAAATGCTCGAAGAGCTGGAGTGCACCGTAGTCGCCTCCGTGGCCCAACTCGCCAAGGCGATGCACGTGGCAGGGGTGGTGGATGTCGACTTGGCGATCCTCGACGTGAACCTGGCTGGAGAATACGTCTTCCCAGTGGCGCGGATTCTGCGCGCACGCCACATTCCGTTTTTGTTCAGTACGGGCTACGGCGGCAGCGGCCTGCCGGAAGAGTTCAGGGGCTGTCCGGTGTTGCATAAGCCATTTGCGGAAAAGGATCTTCGGTTGAAAATTGCGCTGACGCTGGAGTCTTAGGTAAGACCCACGGTGTTGCGCAGGTAGCGGGCCGGTGAGGTGCCCAGGGTTTTACGAAACATCGTGATGAACGAGCTGACTGACTCGTAGCCGAGCGCTTCAGCGGTTCTCTGCACTGATTGCCCTTCGGCCAGGCTTTGCAGGGCGACGATGATCTGCCATTGCTTGCGCCATTGTCCGAAGGTCAGGCCGGTTTCGGCTTTTACCAGGCGGGCCAGCGAGCGTTCACTCATGGCCACGTGGCGTGCCCAGTTCGCCATGGTGGCGCGGTTGGCGGGATCTTGCGCCAGGGCTCGGGCGATGGTACGCAACGGGTTTGAGGCGGGTAGAGGCAGGTAGAGTTGTTCGGTGGGGGCCAGTTCAAGCGCTTCGAGCAGTACGTGGGCCAATCGAGCAGTGCGTGAATCGGCCGGGTAATCCTGAGCCTGGCCGCTCAGGTGCAGGATCAGCTCAAGGATCAATGGCGACAGCGCCAAGGTACAGCAGCGATCCGGCAGCGATGCAGCGCCGGGCTCCACGAACAGAAAACACACCTGCCCGTTGGCTGTCACGCGGTTGCTATGGGCGACGCCCCCCGGGATCCACACGCCGAACCCTGACGGCACCATCCACACGCCATCTTCCACCGTACACACAATGCCACCGCAACACGCCACCACCAGTTGCCCCTTGCGGTGCTTGTGTACGGCAGACTCGCTGTCGTTGCGCTGGGGTTCCAGCATCAGCGCTACGGCGGGCTGGGAAAGGGTGTCGTACTCAAACTGATCGACGTGGATTTCGGCCATGCAAGGTCATCCAAGGTTGTCCGGATTTGATTATATTTTGGCAGTGTACTCAATATCGGCAGTGGCAGTAATTCCCTAGCATCACCTACAAGCCTTTCCTTCCTTGGGCGGGCGACTGCTAGAACTTTCCGAATCCCGGTGCTTGCCATGCTTAGCGAAATCTCGATTGCCAACCTCTACTTTCCGCCCTTGTTGATCTACCTGGGTGCGTCCCTCCTGGCCTACCGGCTGATCGAACGCCTGGCCGGTCGTTGGCTGGACCGAGCGTGGCACCCGGCGCTGGCGCGTTTTTTCGTCTCGCTCATCGTCGTGTCGACGATGGTCGTCCATTGCTGAGCGAGGCCGCGCATGTCTATCGTCAAACTGCTTAAAACTGCCGCCACCGTGGGGCTTGGCGTGCTGGCCCTGGTGTTTTTCCTGCAACTCTGGCGGGCATACGTGCTGGCGCCCTGGACGCGGGATGGGCGGGTGAGTGCACAGGTGATCCGCATTGCGCCCGAGGTGTCCGGCCAAATCGATCAGTTATGGGTCAGTGACAACCAATGGGTGGCAAAGGGTGCTTTGCTCTATCGCATCGATACGCGTGCTTATCGATTGACCCAGCAGCAGCGCGCCGCGCAATTCGCAGAAGCGCGGAGTGTGTTCGAGCAGCGCAGTGCGCAGTTCAAGCGGCGCGCGCAACTGGGCGGCGCCATCGCCCGGGAAGAGATCGACAACGCGGCGCGTGACTTGGCCGTGGCCCAAGCACGTTTGGACGCGGCACGCAGCCAGTTGGCCCAGGCCCAGCTCGACCTTGACCGCACGACTGTGCGTTCGCCAGTGGACGGCTACGTCACGCAACTGCGGTTGCAGCCCGGTGACTATGCGCAGGCGGGTGCTACCAACCTGTTCGTGGTCGACGCTCATAGTTTCTGGATCACGGGCTATTTTGAAGAGACCAAGCTGCCGGGTGTACTCATCGGCGCACCGGTGTCGATCAAGCTGATGGGCTTTGACCCGCTGCTGGAAGGCCACGTGGCAAGCCTGGGCAGAGGCATTGCCGACACCAATGAGTTGCGCAACGACAGCGGCTTGCCCCAGGTGAGCCCGACCTTCAGTTGGATTCGTCTGGCCCAGCGAGTGCCCGTGCGCATCGAGTTGGACAAGGTGCCGGACGGGGTAGAGTTGGCGGCGGGCATGACCGCCAGTGTCGAAGTGACGCAGCCGGGCGCCGCAGCGCGCTGGCGACTCACCCAATGGCTGCAGGCGTTCATGTGATGACTGGCCTGGCGACACGCTTTTTCGCGGCGATCCCTCGGCCCTGGACGTCCGCCACGCTTGCCTACGTGCTGCGCAGTATCCTGGCGGCAAGCCTGGCACTCTGGCTTGGTTTCCAACTGCATCTGGATTCGCCATTCTCGGGTGCGTCCACGGTGTTGTTGCTGGTGCAGCCCATCCAAGGGGCAGTGCGAGGCAAGGGTGTGTACCGGATGCTGGGCACCCTGGTCGGCATGGTCGCAGCCTTTGTGCTGATGGGGCTGTTCGCGCAGCAGATGCTGTTGTTCATACTGGGCGTCGGTATATGGCTGGGCCTGTGCGTCGGTGCAATGACGGTTTTGCGTCATTACCAGGCCACCGCGGCAGTGGTGGCGGGCTATACGGTGTGTTTGGCGCTGGGCCCTGCCATCGTCGCCCCGGAACAGGGCTTCGACCACATCATCATCCGTGGCACGGCGGTAGCGCTCGGCGTGCTCAGCTTGAGCCTGGTAGCGACGCTGTTCAGCGCCAAGACCATGGCGCATAAAGTTCGAAGCTCGCTGATCGACGCCTGTGCGCGCAGCGCCCGGCTGCTCGCGGCAAGCCTTGTGGGTGAAGAGCCTGCGCAGCTGGCGACGCAACGGCACCAGCTCGCGATCGATATCAGCAAGGTGGACGACCAGCTTGGGCTCGGCCGTGGCGAATCGTCGCTGATCCGCTCGCGGCAGCTGGCGATTCAGGCCGGCCTGGCGCATCTGCAGTCGGCTGTGCTCGACGTGCACCCGGACGACTCGCACCCCGCAATCGACCCCGCGTTGCGCGCCCGCATAAGCACAGGCTTGCAGCAACTGAGTGAATGCCTGGCGCAGGCGCGCTGCGACTTTCGCGCCGCGGCCGCTACGCTGGAGCAACTGCGTCGCTGGGTGGATGATTGCGCCGATTCAAGCCCACACCTGCGGTGGCGCAGCGAACGCTTGGACGACCAACTGGCGGACCTGGGCGAGGCCCTGTTGAACTTCGCCAGCCTCGACCAGGCTCGCCGCGCACCGGTACGCGCCGTGGGGTATCACCGCCATTACGCGGATGCGGCGCGAAACGGCATCCGGGCACTGCTCGCCATACTGAGTGCGGGTGCGATCTGGTATTTCAGCGGCTGGGATCAAGGGCCCACATTACTGGCGGTGCTGGGGCCGTACTGCACCCTGGTGGCGACGGCTGCCGCGCCAGCCCAAGGTATCAACGGCTTTATCCGCGGCACGCTCTACGCGATTGTGGCGGCGGCGCTGTGCAAATTCCTGTTGATGCCACAGATCAACGGCTTCCCTCTGTTGTTGCTGGTCATGGCAGGCTTCTGGTCGTTCGGCATCCATGCCACGAGCCAGCCGCGCCATGCCCTGCAAGGGGTTGCCTACCTGATCGGCTTCAACACCTTGGTCAGCACCGGCATGACCGCCACCTACGATTTCGTCGGTTTCGCCAACCAGGCGCTGGCCTGGATCGTAGCGATGATTGTGTGCCTCCTGGCGTTTCAGATCCTGCCCAAAGATCCAGCCAGGCAGGTACGCGCATTGACACGTGCGCTGCACCGGCACACACGCCTGCTGCTACGCCAGGCAAATACAATCGATCATGCTCAATGGCAAGCGGAGCAACAACACCGGTTAGTTACGTTGAAGAGTTTGCTTGGCGCTGATCACCCGCACGCTGACCCGGCGGGCTACTTGTCGCTGCAACTGAGCAAGCAATTGAATCGGCTACAGCGCAAAGCCAGCGGTATTGATCCGGCATCTCCCGTGGCCCGATGCGTGCAAAGCGGTGCGCGGCGGGTTGCACGATATGCCCATCATCCCGCGATCGGCGCCGCACAGGCGCGGCGCACATCCCGGTCGTTGAGCAGGCTTGGTGCGCCTCATCTGGCGAGCGGTTATCAGAACCTGGCGCGGTTGCTGGAGCAATACGCGAACCTGGTGCTTTAGGGCTAACATGAGTCAATGCTCATGCTCAGCGCTTACTGCTAACTCGCCGGATACCTAATTTATGAGAGATCTGCCGCCCACCGCGACCTTGCGCGCCTTCGAAGCCGCCACTCGCCACCCGACCTTTACCGCGGCCGCCCAGGAGTTGCATGTGACCCAGAGCGCAGTCAGCCACCAGCTCAAGCATCTGGAGGCGCTGTGGGGCCTGGCGTTGTTCGAGCGTGGCCAGTCGTTACGCCTGACCCCGGCGGGGGCTACGCTGGCGCCCATCGTGCGCGAATTCTTCATGAGCCTGGAGGCGACCCTGGCCGACCTGCGCGAGCAAAAGGGCAGGGTACGGCTCAAGGTCAGCACCACCTATTCCTTTGCCTTGAAATGGCTGCTGCCACGCTTGCCGAACCTCGCTCGCCAGCACCCCGAGCTGCTGGTCGCGCTGGACACCACGGACGACGTCATCCACTTTTCCGACGCCCAAGCGGATGTCGCGGTCCGGCTGGGCAAGGGGAATTACCCGGGCCTGTATTCGGAGTTTTTGTTCGGCGAGCAGGTGTTTCCGGTGGCCAGCCCCGAACTGTTGCGGCGCCTTGGCACCCCGGGCAGCCCCGCCCATTTATTGGACTTCCCGCTGCTGGCCCGCGATGGCGCCGAGCTGGCACCGAAATGGGAGGTCTGGTTTCAAGCCGTGGGGCTGGCCTTTACGCCGCTCAGGGAAAGCGTCAGGTTTGGCGACACCAACATGACCGTCGAGGCGGCCCTGCTCGGCCATGGCATCGCGTTGGTGCGCAGCGGGCATGTGGAGCAGGAAATAAGTGACGGTCGCCTGGTGCGCCTGTTCGATGTGCCGTTCCCGTCACCGCTTGCCTACTATTTTGTGTGCCCCAAGGGCATCGAAACCCAGCCGCATATCTTCAGCTTTCGTCAATGGCTGATGAGCGAGGCGCTGAAAGTGCAACGGGTGGATCAATGAGGTATGAGTATCTGTTCATGCTGTGATGAGCAGACTTCGCTGTAAGCCAAGGGCTTGGCTTGCCTAAGATGGCGCATGTCTACTCATATCATCTTCCTGGTGCTGTTCGCCGCCCTGCTTCATGCCAGCTGGAACGCGCTATTGCGTGGTGGTGCCGACCGGCTATGGTCGATGACTGTCATGTGCATGGCCATTGCCTTCACCAGTCTCATCGCCGCTACGTTCATGGTGACGCCGGCGATTGAGAGCTGGGGCTATGGGGTGCTTTCGGCGTTGCTGCATGTCGGTTACAACCTGTTCCTGGTGCGCAGCTACCGGGTGGGCGACCTGGGGCAGATCTATCCGATTTCCCGGGGCTCGTCGCCGGCGCTGATCACCCTGGGGGCTGCGGTATTTGCCGGGGAACGCATTGCGCCCGTCGAGTTGCTGGGGATTGCACTGGTGTCAGGGGCGATTATTTCCCTGGCTTTCAGCGGGCGTCGGTTGTCGGTTCCCAGCCTGCCTTATGCGCTGGGAACGGGCTGTTTCATCGCGGCCTACAGCGTTGTCGACGGTATCGGCGCCAGGCTCTCCGGCGCGCCGCTGGCCTATACCGTATGGATGTGCGCGTTGTGGGGCGTGATGATGCCAGCGGTGTACATCGGCCTGCGCGATGCCCGCAGTTTATTAAGCCTGCGCCCCGGTACCTTGGCCGCAGTGGTCGGCGGGCTGGTGTCTTTGCTGGCCTATGCAATCGTGATCTACGCGATGAACGAAGCGCCGTTGGGCGCGGTATCGGCATTGCGCGAAACCAGCGTGTTGTTCGCGATGTTGATTGGCTACTTTTTTCTTGGCGAAACCCTTACCGCGCGCAGGGTCCTGGCGTGCGTGGTGATCGCCGGCGGCACCCTCATCATCGGCTGATACAGCCATCATCCAAGGAGGTATTTTCAATGGTTGACGTCTCGCAGGCACCGCTGATCCTGATCACCGGTGGCAGTCGCGGAGTGGGTGCCGCGACCGCCCGGCCATCGACCGCAGGTTCGGGCGCCTCGACGTACTGGTCAATAATACCGGCGTGCTGACGACTCAGTCGCGTCTGGAGGACCTGAGCCTGGAGCGCATGCAGCGCATCTTCGCGGTCAACGCCATCGGCCCGATGCCCATGTGGTTAAAGGTGAGCACTGGTAGAACGGTGCCGGGCCCTGGAGGTTGCTTGCACTGGCCCTGAAGCATCGGTTGTTTCACTTGAGGCGAGTGTGGCAGAGGTTGAAGGCGCGATAGATGATCTTGAGCAGGCGCTGTTGAGTTTTCAGCAGGGTGGGGCGTGAGCCGTATGGTCTGGTTCAAGCCGAGGCGAGGCTGTTGGTGTAGGAAATTTCTGTGGGTGCTATTGCTGCAGTGCAAGCAGAGTGCTTGTATGCTTGCGCCCAGAAACCGGTGGCCTCTGTAAGTGCCGACGTTCGAATGATGGCTGGACTGGAAACCGGACTTCCTTAAGGTGCTGACGTGAAGCGCGATACCCGCCTTGTGATGCTTTTGCTGTTGGTGATTGGTTGCTCCCTGACCTCGTTGACGATCTGGAAGGTTCTGTCTTCGCGTGAGCGCGCGCTGGCGGAAGTGGATGTGCATGGTTTGAACCTGACCCAGGCACTCAATACCTATACCGAAGGTATCGTCCGGCAAAGCGCGCTGTTGTTGCTGGGCCTGGTCGAGCGCCTCGAAACCGAAGGCAGTGGCCCTGTGCAAATCGAGCGTATCCATGCGCTGATCAACCGCCAGCAGCCGCTGATGCCGCAGCTCAGTGGCATCACGGTGTATGACCGTCAGGGCGGCTGGTTGATGTCCTCCAACCGGCGGATTCCAGAGGGGGCCAATAGCAGCGATCGCGCCTATTTCATTCATCATCGCGACGATCCGAGCCCCGAGCCGTTCATTGGTCCACCGATTCAGAGCCGTGCCAATCAGGAATGGGTGGTTACCGTCAGCCGCCGATTCAATGATGCATCGGGCAATTTTGCCGGGGTGGTCGCGGTGACGCTGGGGGTGGAAAACTTTCTGCGCGTGTTCGGCAAGCTTGACGTTGGCCAGGAGGGTGCCATCGGCTTGTCCTACACCGACGGCACGTTGCTGGTGCGCTATCCCTTCCGTGAACAGGACATGGGGCGCAATTTTTCCAAGTCGCCTATCTATGCAAAGTATTTCGATCAGCCTTTCGGCACCACCGCGCATACCTCCAGCCTGGATGGTGTGGAGCGGCTATATGCCTTTCGCAAAAGCGAAACGCTGCCGCTGATTACCACCGTCGCGCTGGGCAAGCATGAAGCCCTCGCGGCGTGGCGCATCGAGGCGGCACTGTCGGCAGTCGTGGTGGCGGGCTTGCTGGGGTTGACCGGGCTGATCGGCTGGTTCCTGATCCTGGATATTCGCCGGCGAACCGCGGCGGAAGAGGCGCTGCGCGTCGCCCAGCAACAGTTGCTCGATTCCAATCGTCAATTGGCGTTCCTGGCGATGAAGGACGCGTTGACCGGTTTGGCGAACCGCCGTTGTTTCGATGAAACACTGGCTCTGGAAGCACGCCGGGCGCAGCGCGAAGGCACGTCGCTGGCGTTGTTGATGATCGATATCGACCATTTCAAACGCTACAACGATGCCTTCGGTCACGTGGTCGGCGACACTTGCTTGCAGAGGGTCAGCAGGCTATTGGAACGATGCGCGCGACGACCGTCAGACCTGGTGGCGCGTTATGGCGGTGAGGAAATGGCGATCATCATGCCCGGCACCGACAGCGAAGGCGCGGCGGTGGTCGCGCAACGGATCCTTGACTCGCTGCAGCACGAAAACATCACGCACCCAGGCAGCCCGTTCGGTTACGTCAGTGTGAGTATCGGTATTGCGACGGGCACGGGTTTGCGTCTGGAACCGCCGCTCGGATTGATCGAGGCGGCTGATCAGGCGCTTTACTCGGCGAAGGCTGCGGGACGCAATGGATTTTCCCTGCAAGCCACGGGGCCTTGATTGTCTGCTCTAACCTCACATACCCAGCGTCGGAATCATCACTTCACCACACTCCATGAGTTGGCCTGCCGTGACTTCCAATTGCGCAGTGGGCTTGGCCGCATAGCCAGCGATGAAGCCGGCGCTTAGCAGTAAAAGGCACAGGAAGGCTTTTCTCAGAATCATGCGCGCAGTTCTCAAATTAGGTCGCAAGGGAAATGCACAGATTGTGTATTCGAGAAAAGGTTCCTGAACAAGGCTTCAAACCGATAACTGATCACCAATAGGCAGACGCCGAATACGCGTGCCGGTGGCCGCCGCCAGGGCATTGACCAGCGCAGGCGCCAGCGGTGCCACTGGCGGTTCGCCAATGCCGGACGGCACGCTTGCCGACGGCACGATATGCACCAGCACCTCAGGCATTTCATAGATGCGCAGGGGCTCGTTGTTGTGGAAGTTGGATTGGTCGACCTTGCCGTCGGTCAACGTGATCGCTTCACGCAGGGCCGCGGAGAGCGCGAAACCCACCGAACCTTCAACCTGAGCGCGAATGACATCGGGGTTGACCGCAATGCCGCATTCCACCGCGCAGACCACACGGTCCACTTTGAAGGTACCATCGCGTTGCACGGTCACCTCGGCCACCTGGGCTACCACCGAGCCAAAGGCTTCATGCAACGCCACGCCCCGGCCCCGACGCTCGTCCTGTTTGCCGGGTGCCAACGGCTGGTCCCAACCGGCCTTCGACGCTACCAGCTTGAGCGCTTCAAGGTGACGGGAGTGCCCCTCAAGCATTGCCAGGCGCCAGGCCACCGGATCCTGCCCGGCCATTTGGGCGAGCTCGTCGAAAAAGCATTCGGTGGAAAACGCGTTATGGGAATGGCCCACTACCCGCCACCACTGTATCGGTATCGGGATATCGTCGGGGGTGTGCAGGTCCACGCGCAGATTGGGGATTCTATACGGCAGCGTCGACCCGCCCTCTACCGAGGTGGAGTCGATGCCATCCTTGATGAAGGCGGCGAAGGGCGAGCCGGCGAATACGGACTGGCCCACCAGGCGGTGCTGCCAGGCGATCAGTCGGCCTTGCTCATCCAGGCCGGCGCTCAAGCGGTGGTGATACATCGGTCGGTAGTGGCCGGCCTGCATGTCGTCCTCGCGAAGCCACACCAGCTTCACCGGGGCCTTGCCATCGATGGCCTTGACGATGTGTGCGTTCTCCAGCACGTAGTCCGCGTCCTTGCTCGCCCGCCGACCGAAACTGCCGCCGGCGTACAGCGTGTGCACGCGAACCTGCGCAGGTGGCAAGTCGAACAACTGCGCCAGCACCTTCTGCACATGTGACTGCATCTGCGCGCCATGCCAGGTGTCGCAGCCGTCCTTGGTCAAGCTGACCACGCAGTTCATCGGCTCCATGGCCGAATGGGCGAGAAACGGAAAATCGTACTCGGCGTGCAGCGTCCGCGCCGCGCCTGCCAGACCGGCGATGACGTCACCTTCGTCGCGCGCAATTGTGCCCTGGGTTTTGGCCAGTTCGCGATAACGTTCGAGCATCTGCCCGGAGCTTTGCTTGAACGCGCCGCTTTCGTCCCACTCAACCGTCAGGGCGTCACGGCCTTTCTTGGCGCTCCAGGTGTCTTTTGCCACCACCGCGACACCGCTGGGGACCTGCACCACATGCATGACGCCGGGGAGGGCCAGGGCCGCCCTGGCATCGAAGGATTTCACCTTGGCCCCGAAGCGCGGCGCATGGGCGACCACTGCGGTGAGCATTCCAGGCAAATGAATGTCCTGGGTGTAAATCGCCTTGCCATTGACCTTGTCGGCCGAATCCTTGCGCGCAAGGCGCTGGCGCCCGATCAGTTTGAACGCACCGGGCTCCTTGAGCTTGACCTCGGCGGGTACCGGTTGTTCGCCGGCGAGCTTGGCCAACTGGCCCAGTGTCGCCTGTTTGCCTGACGCCGGGTGCCGAACCACACCATCAGCGACCTCGATTTCCTGCGCCGGCACCTTCCACAACCAGGCCGCGGCAGACACCAGCATGGCGCGTGCGGTGGCGCCGGCTGTACGCAGTTGCTCCCAAGAATTGGCGATGGAACTGCTGCCGCCAGTGCCTTGCATGCCCAACAGCGAGTTGTTGTAACGCGATTCGGCCGGGGCGCTTTCCACGCGCACCTGTGCCCAGTCGGCATCCAACTCCTCGGCGACCAGGGTCGCCAGGCCGGTGTAGGCCCCCTGGCCCATTTCCAGGTGCTTGGAGATGACGGTGACGACGTTGTCCTCGCCGATGCGCAGGAAGGCGTTGGGCTCGAACGTGCCCTGGCGGCCTTTGCCGCTGGTGCCATCGGCCACCGACCAGGGCAAGTACATGGCCAGGGTAAGGCCCGCCGTACCCTTGAGGAAGCGACGGCGGCTTTGGTTTTCGATAGACCGGATCATGCTGATTACCTCGTTGCTCAGGCCAGCGACTTGGCCGCTTCATGGATGGCCGCACGAATACGTACATAGGTGGCGCAACGACAGACGTTGCCCCCCATGGTCCGGTCGATGTCGGTATCGGAAGGTGCGCGATTGGTTTGCAGCAAGGCCACGGCACTCATGATCTGGCCGGATTGGCAATAACCGCACTGCACCACGTCGAGGCGCTGCCAGGTGTCCTGGACCACTTTGCCAGTCGGGGTCTGGCCGATACCTTCGATGGTGACGATCCTGGCCCCGGTTGCTGCCGACACGGGCGTAACGCAGGCGCGTACGGCCTGGCCATTGAGGTGTACCGTACAGGCCCCGCACAGCGACATGCCGCAGCCGAATTTGGTGCCGGTCAGTTGCAAGGTGTCGCGCAGCACCCACAGCAATGGCGTATCGGGGGCGACGTCGACACGCATGTCCTGGTCATTGATATTAAGCGTGATCATCAAGGAGTTCTCCGACTCGTTAGTATTGCAACGGCTTATTCAGGGCAGGGCTGGCCTGCGGCGCCCCACACGGTCATGTCCTGCACGTGCGTCTCGAAGCTGCCGGGTGGGGTGGAGCGTCCAGGCCCTGGCGCCCAGGCCCAGGGAATGAAGCCGTCGACCTTGGCGTCATGGTGCAGGTGCTCGACCAGGCCCGCCGCATCCCGACCGCCGTTGCGCTTGGGGTCTCGCAGTTGTGTACAGATTTGGGCGCCGGTCTTTGCGAACCACTCGAAGGCCACCGGGGCAAGCTGCCACGGCAGGCCGACGTGGGGCGGCATATGTGCGGCGACGTTCGGCGTGGCGGAACTGGCGTGACAGCTTGAACAAGACAGGGTCTCCACGCCGATTCGCGAGTCGCCGGCGTGGACGTTCATGCCGTGCGGGCGGGTCTTGTTCTCGCCGGCTATCGTCCACATGGGAATGTTATCGGGGCCGACGTGGCAGTTGGCGCAACGCGGATGCGTCACCACCGCCTCGATCCGCTGCCAGGCTTTCAAGCCTTCGGCTTTACTGACGCTACCGGCAGCGGGCAGGGGAGCGCCTGTGCTGTCGGCCAGCGCCATGCTTGAAATGGGCAACGCCAGGAGAAAGGCGATCAGTCCTGTTTTCATAATTATGGTCCTTCAGGCGAACTCACGGTGCAAGACAGGCAGGTTAGGTGAGCCGCGCGGCCAGCGTTTGCACAAAAATGACGATTACTTGCCTGAACCGCAGGATTGGGCAAATCAGCATTTTTACCGGCAATACTTACTGCTACCCTTTGTCGATTCAGGCAGGTAATTCGCCAAGGCAGGGTGATTCGATTGAAAGACGCAGGTATGTCCCCGATTGCAGAGTTGTCTAACGCTATCGAGCGCTTTGCCAGGACCGACGGTGACTTTGCAACGGCGCTGCCTGCGCTGACGTTGCACCGCCGGCACGGTGTCAGCGAGCCGATGCCGTGCATCTACAGCCTGGGCGTGGGCATCATTACCCAGGGCCACAAGCACATCATGGTCGGTGACAGGTTATTCAATTACGGCCCTGGTCAACTGATGCTGTCGACCTTCGACCTACCGGTCACTGCCCACGTCACACGCGCCTCACGACGCGAGCCACTGCTGGGCATGATGTTGACCCTGGACATTGCGCAGATCGCCCAAGTGGCCTTCGAAATGGAGTCGACCCTGTCGCCCGAGGCCGGCTACGAACCTATCTCCGTCAACGTGCTGCAGCCGGCGCTGCTGGATGTCTTGTTGCGACTGGTGAGGCTGCTGGATGAGCCGCAACTGGTTGCGTCGCTCGCACCGCTGCTGCAACAGGAAATCATTGTGCGTTTGCTGGCAGGCCCTCAGGGCGCCCAATTGCGGCATATCATCGGCGACGGTACGCCGCGTCAGCGCATGGCGAAGACGCTTTCCTGGTTCAGGAAAAACTTCAAGCAAGCCTTGAGCCTGGACGCTCTGGCGGCACACGCGCATATGAGCCCAGCGACATTCCGTCAGCATTTTCGCGATATCACCGGCATGAGTCCTTTGCAGTTCCAGAAGCAGATGCGTCTGCAGGAAGCGCGGCAACTGATGCTCAATCAGGCCTTGGACGCAGGCCAGGCGAGCAGCCTGGTGGGCTATGAAAGCGCCTCGCAATTCAGCCGCGAATACAAGCGACTGTTTGGCGCGCCGCCCTTACGGGATATCCGGCGTATGCGTGATGGGGCGGATGCGGCTCAATAAAGGCTGATGGCAGCCACCCTGGCTTTTAGTCCCAGTCCTATTTGTTTCTTTTTTGGCGCTGATAAGCTTTTTCCCTGAAGAAATAGTCTCGGGAAAATCCTTGTCATGATCCTAAATGTCGCCGTGCCCAACGAGTTCAGCGCGTTACGTGTAATCACGCTGGCATCCGATGCGGCGTGCGCACATCGGCTTGCATCCGCCTTGAGTGGCTTGGGCGTTCTGCCTCTGGCCAACGTCGACTCGCTGGATGCGCTGCAAGCGTGGCTGGATGATTATCCGGTCGATGTCATCGTGTGTGAAATTCGCCCTGAATGCGGCGATGGCTTGATGTTGCCGAGCTTGCTCAAGGCCCGTCACGAGTCAGGCAAACTGGCCCAGTTTCCAGGCATTTTCTGGATGGGCGAAACCACGCTGGGCGCGCCGGGTGGGGCCGCTGACGGTGCACGTACGTCTGCACGTGAAAGGTCGGCCAAGCCGCTGTGGGTCAAGTACATGGGTGGAGTCGCCGTCAGCGCCCTGGAGTCCCATGCCCGTTTGGCGAGGGCGGCGGGCATTTTCGTCGAGATCGTGCGCGAAGGCGGCACCCTGGACCTGGGCGATGCATTGCGCGCCACGGTACTGACCCGCGTGCAACCCGACCCCTCGCTACGCAAAAACACCTTCGACGCCCTGGCCGAAGATGAGGTGATCCATGCGCTGACGACCGGCGACGGGCTGCGCTTTGTGTTTCAACCGCAGTTCGAATTGCTCAGCCGACGCATTGTGGGGGCCGAAGCGTTGGTGCGCTGGAAGCACCCACGCTTTGGTGAAGTACCGCCTTCGGTACTGATGCCTTTGGTCAACCGCCTGGGCCTGGATTTGCTGTTGTTCAGCCTGGTGGAGATGTGGACGATCAAGGTCATGCTGTCGCTCAAACGCGCGAACATCCAGATTCCCATCGCCGTGAATGCTTCAGCCAAGACGATTTGTACGCCCAACTTCGCCGATCGCCTGGCGGCCAGAATGCGCCAGGCAGAGCTGCCCAATCGCCTGCTCAAGATCGAGCTGACCGAAGACGTCCCTGAACCCAATGAGCTGCACCTGTCGGCTTCGTTAACTGCGATTCGGGCCAAGGGTTTCCAGGTGTCGATGGACGATTTCGGTACCGGGGCGGCAACCTTTGCCTTACTGGCAAACCTGTCGTTTGACGAGATGAAAATCGATGGCTCGTTTGTCCGGGGTGTCGAACAGCATTCCTCGTCGCGCAATGTCATCGCCGGCATCGTCAACTGGGCGCGGCTGCTCAACCTGAGCCTGGTGGCGGAGGGGATCGAGGATGAGTCGACGATCCCGCTGCTGCACCGTTTGGGCTGCCGGATCGGACAAGGCTATGCCTTGGCGCGGCCAATGGAAATCGATGCTTTCCTCAACTTTGTGATTCAACAGAGCAGTCCCGGTACATCGCTGGCTGAGTGAGCCCTACGCTTTTAAGAGCAGTCTGATATTCATCTGAATGCAATTGCATTAAGTTTCGCATCGTCTGATTTTTCAATTGTTCAGTACTTTTGAATGTCCTGCTGCTGAGGCGTGGCCAGCTCGGCTGGCGAACTTGCGCTTGAGAAGTCGAGAACCAATTAACAGTCAATAAAGTTGCTGTTCTCGTCTTTTTGCTCGTTATAAAGAGTGTTCCTTGATCTATGAAACGTTTACACATTGCTTTGCTGGATGATCATGCAATTGTACGACATGGTTTAGTCAATCGACTGGTACAGGAACCGGATTTTGAAGTGGTCGGCGTGTACAGCCGTAGCCGTGACCTGATAACCGGGCTGGCGACAGCACCGGCCGAGATATTGCTGCTGGATTTTGTGCTGGGCCCCTGCGAGCTGGATGGTATTTCGTTGATTCGCGCGCTGCGCGTGAAGTTTCCAGCCTGCCGGATCCTGATCTTTTCCACGCACCATGACGCAGCGACCGCAATCCTGGCGTTACGGGTGGGCGCACGCGGGTTTCTGGGCAAGGGCGAAGACATGGAGCAGTTGATCTGCGCGGTCCGGCTGGTGGCCTCAGGCGCCGTGTACTTGAGCCCGGACATGGCCTACCGCGTGGCGGAGGCCACCGCCGTGAGCTATGACGGCGAGGCTAACGGCCGGGATGAAGCCCTGCGCTTTGTCAGCCTTTCTGCACGTGAACAGGAGGTGATTCGGTGTTACCTGGCCGGCATGACCATCACCGAGATCGCCGAGAAATTCAACCGCAGTATCAAAACCATCAGTTCGCAAAAAGCCGCCGCATTTCGCAAGTTGGGGGTGATGTCGAACAATGAGTTATTCAGGATCAGGCATATTATCGAAGGAATTTGAGCGGTGCGGATTCATCTGCTGTGCGCGTGTCATTTTGCGGTTATTGCATATACTCATGTGCGTATTAGACGTTGTATCGATGAGTTATCCCTGTGTTTCGACGGTGCGGCGCGCGCCGGGCCGAGAGGGTACGATCACGATGAAAACCATACGCATTGCGTTATTGGATGACCACGCCGTCGTTCGACATGGCCTTGCCAATACGTTGGCAGCCGAGGCGAACTTTGAAGTGGTTGGCATTTATGAAAAAAGTCGCGACTTGATTGCCGGCCTTGTTACGGCACCGGCAGATTTACTACTGCTGGATTTCTCTCTTAATCCCAATGAGTTGGACGGTGTATCACTGATCCGGGCGTTGCGCGTCAAATTTCCCGAATGCCATATTCTGATCTTGTCCAGCCATCATGATCCGGCGACAGTGGGCCTGGCCATGCGCGTGGGCGCACGTGGTTTTGTGGGGAAGGGCGAAGACATGAGCCAGTTGGTGAAAGCGATTCGCAAAGTCGCAGCGGGCGCCGTGTATTTGAACACCGACATGACCTATCGCTTGGCGGAAACGGTCACGGGTGAGACGCGTGAAAGCACCAACGTGGAGCGCGATGCGCTGGCCCTGGCGGAATTGACGAGCCGCGAGCAGGAAGTCATTCGCTGTTATCTGGCAGGCATGACCGTGAGTGAAATTGCCGAGAAATTCAATCGCAGCATCAAAACCATCAGCACGCAAAAAACTTCTGCATTCCGCAAGCTTGGGGTGACGTCTAACAATGAGCTGTTCAAGCTCAACAAGATCATCGGTACTCCATGAAAAGGGCGCTGTGTACCGTGGCGTTATGTAGCTTGCTGATAATGATGGTGCCTGCTGCAAGGGCCGGTCCGGTCGAGCTGAGTGCAGAGCAAAAGGATTGGGTCCAGACGCATCCAGTATTACGGGTCGGCGTGGTCGAAGACCTGATGCCCTTCGAATACATCAGCGACGCAGTCATGCGCGGGCGGTCGATAGAGTATTTGCAATTCGTCACGGCCGCGACCGGCCTTCAGTTCACGTTCGTACCTGGAAAAACGCTGGCCGAGCGCGAGAAAATGTTGCTGGAAGGCCAGGTTGACCTGCTGTCGTCTTATTTACGCTTCAGGTCTGAACCCACTACCAAGGGGCTTCGAACGCTTGCCTACGAATCGACCTCACCGGTCATTGTGACGCGTGTCGAGAGCCCCGATGTTTTCGATATTGACCAATTGCATGGTAAGACCGTAGCGATACCCGATGGTACGTATTACCAGCAGATCTTTCGCCGAAAAGGGGTGCAGGCCACTTTCAAAAAAAGCGCTTCAGCCTTGGAGATACTGACCAGCGTTGAAGACGGCAGTGCCGATGCGGCAATCGCGTCAGCCATCTTTCTAACGCCTTATCTGTATCAACGGTTCCAGGGCATTCTGGAAGTATCCGGTGTGCTCGGCAGCCAGGTGCTGGATGTGAGCATGGCGACCCGTACAGACCAGGTCATGCTGTATTCAATACTGGAGAAGGTGTTCGCCTCCATCACCGTCGAGCAACGCAACCGGCTGTATGGGCGCTGGTACCAGGATCTGTACCTGAATGTTCCATCGCTGCCCAGTATCGCCGCCCATTATTTGCATGTGTTGATCCTTGGCGCGCTCGTGCTGGTCAGCCTGTGCGCACTGCTGTATCGAGGCCAGCGTCAACGGCGCCTGGCGGTGCGTAACGAGCAGGAAAAAACCATGTTTCTGGCGGTGATGGGGCATGAAATCCGTTCACCGATGAACGCAGTGCTGGCGGCAATGGAATTGCTCGGGCACACCCGGCTCAACCAGCAGCAGCGCCATTTGGCCCATCTGGCTAACAGTGGTGCCAACGCCTTGGGGCGGCTGCTGGATGATGTTTTGGACAGGCCCGGCTCAATTGCCAAACCGCCAAGGCTGGCTGTCGAGGCAATCGACATTGAGGCATTGGTTCAAGGTGTAGTCGGGCTGCATCGACTGCGCGCGCGGGAAAAACACCTGAGCTTGAACTGTCATATTCAGGCGCAGTTGCCCTTGTTGTTGCTAGACAGCTCCCGGCTCACGCAGATTTTTCATAACTTGCTATCCAACGCCATCAAGTTTACCGACATGGGCGGTATCGACATCGACGTAGCGTTAGCGGTGTCAGCGGACGGCACCGCGCAATTGCAGATTGAGGTTCGCGACAGTGGAGTCGGTATTTCAGACGCAGCGCAGGCCGCCCTGTTTCGTCCTTATGCCCAGGCCCGAGAGTCTTCCCGGCGCACAGGGGGCACCGGGTTGGGCCTGATGATTTGCCGGCAACTGGTGGGTTTGATGCAGGGGACGTTGACGCTGACGAGCGAGCAGGGCTCAGGCACGACAGTGGCTATCCGCTTACCGGTGAGCATCGGCGAGGAGCCACCGGTCTTGATGCCGCAAGCGGCACCCTCAGCCCTGCCAACCGTAAGCGGCCTGCAGATTCTGGTGGTGGAAGATACCTATGCGAACCAGGAGGTTTTGCGTGCGCAGATCAGTGCATTCGGCTGCCAGCCAGTGATCGCTGCCGACGCCGCGCAAGCCTGGCGGCTGTTCAGGGAAGCCGTATACGACCTGGTGCTGATGGACTGTGATTTGCCCGATGAAGACGGTTATGGCCTGGTGCGCAGGTTGCGCGCCCTGGAAATACAACTGGGGCGCACACGCAGCCCGATTATCGCGATCTCTGCCCTGACCGGCGACCGTCATCTTCAACGCTGTATTGAGGCGGGCATGGACGCGACGCTGAGCAAGCCCATACGCCTTGGGCAGCTGTGCGAAGTCATTGAACGCTGGTGCGGGGTCAAGCTGGCCGCCCCCAGTACCAGCTTGATGGCGCCTTTGCTGGATCAAGCCGCAATCAACCGTGAAATGGCCGGTGACCTGGCAAACCTGGTCAAAGCCATCGCCCTGTGCGACCGCGAATCGGCTCAACACGTGGCTCATCGATTGCACGGTGCGGCGTTGATCATGGAGTGGTCGGCACTGGCGCAGGCCGCCGAGTACATGGAGCGTCTGCTGTATGGCGAAACAGAGTGGGGACCGGTGCACGCCCAAGCCCTGCGGCCGTTGTTGCAGCATTGGGCCGCGTTGAGCGGCGATACAGTGCTCGACATACTGCCGGCGACGCGTGCGCAGCGGACGGCGCGCTGATGAGGCGCCTGCTGCTGGTACTGGCATTGGTGTGCCTTCCGGCGTCGGTAGGCGTATACGCCAGTTCGCCACCGATGACGTTGACGCAGCAGGAGGTGGACTGGATCGCTGCCCATCCGGTACTGCGTGTGGGGGTGTTCGAGGACCTGCTGCCATTCGAATACATGAGCGGCGGCCAATTGCGCGGCCTGTCGGCCAAGTACCTGAGGCTGATCGGGTTGCGTACCGGTCTGCATTTCGAGCCGGTGCTGACCACCACGCGCAGTGCGCGCAAGGAGATGCTGATCGGCGGTGAGGTGGACATATTGTCCACTCGACGTCGTTCCGACGACCCGGCCCAGGATCGTGGGATGCTCTACACCGTGCCTTACAACACCAGCTCGACGATCCTCGTCAGTCGTTTTGGCGATCAGCCCCTGGCGAATCTGGAGCAGTTGGCCCATAAACGCTTGGCCATGTTGGGGCGCGAAGTCTATGGCGCCTTCCTGCGTGAAGAGGCCCCAGGGGTCACGCTCATAGCCGCCCAGAACGCGGTCGACATGATGGCGATGGTCAAGGACGGCAAGGCGGACGCCGCTATCGCTTCGGAGTGGTTGTTGATCCCGTATCTTTCCCGCCAGTATCAGGGCGTCTTGCAGATATCCGGCGTGGTGCCGCAACTGCACACCGGTGTCAGCATGGCAGTGCGCGACAGCGATGAGATCCTGCTGTCGATCCTGGAGAAGGCATTGGCCTCCATCACCGGGGATGAGCGCAAGGCGATCTTCGATGCCTGGTTTGCCGACATGAACCTGGATATCCCGACCATCAGGTCCATCGCCGAACATTACGCGGGTGAGTTGTGGCTGTTGCTGGCCATTGTGCTGTTGCTCATTACGCTGGTGTGGCAAAGCCGGGTCCAGCGGCGGCGCGTCGTGCAGCGCGAGCGCGAGAAAGCGATGTTCCTGGCGGTCATGAGCCATGAAGTGCGCTCACCCATGAACGCGGTGCTGGCGGCGGTTGAGCTGCTTGAGCACACGCCACTGGACGAACAACAGCGGCACCTCGCGGACCTGGCCAATACCGGCGCCAATACCTTGCTGCGCTTGGTCGACGATGTGCTGGATATCTCCAAGATGGAGGCCGGGCAATTGCAGCTCAATCTTGAGCCGGTGGATCTGTGGTCATTGCTGCAACAGCAGGTGGATGATTACCGAGTCTATGCCGAGGAAAAGGGGCTGACGTTGACATTGACCGGTCAACGCCCCGTTGCTTCAGCATTGGTTGATGACCAGCGGGTGGCCCAGGTGCTGCGTAACCTGATCTCCAACGCCATCAAGTTCACCGAGCACGGCCGAGTGGAGGTGCAGCTGCTGTTGCCCGACGCACCGCCGGGGGTAACTTCGCAGGCGGTGATTCGCGTGGTCGACACCGGCATTGGGTTGTCCGACCAGGCGCAAGCTACTCTGTTTCGGCCCTATGCCCGCGCCAGGCAATCATTCAAGCGCAGTGGCGGCACCGGTTTGGGGCTGGTGATCTGTCGCCGTTTGGTGAAGTTGATGCACGGTGAGCTGACCTTGAGCAGCGTCCCGGGGAGCGGCACCCAGGTCGAAGTGAGGTTGCCCGTCGAGTGGGCTGGAGCGCTTGAGCCGCCTGTGCGGGCAGCAGATCCTGATGCGGCGTCCAGGGAGGTTTCATTATGGGTGCTGGTGTCGGGAGGCGAATATACCGATCAGCAAGCAGTGCAGGCATTGCTTCAAGATTTTGGCCTGGGCGTACGGCTGGCGGTCGAGGGTGACGAGGCGCTGGCGCTATTCAATCAGCACAGGGTCGATCTGGTGCTGATCGATGAGCATCAGGCGTTCAACCTGAGCGGCCCTATGCGCGACGTGGAGCGCCAACAACAGCGCGGGCATTGTCCAATCATTGCGATGTCGCAGGTAACAGGTAATGACTATCTTGAACGCTGTTTTGAGGCCGGCCTGGACGGCGTGCTGAGCAAGCCGGTGCGTCAGGACAAATTGCAGCAAATGATCGAGCTGTGGTGCGATCAGGTCCTGATACCAGCGGCGCAGGTACACAGCGTCTCAGGGCAGGAGCGGGAAGGGCAGCAAGAAGCGCTGCGCCAGGATCTGAACCGTCTGTTCAGCGCTGTTGCCCTGCGTGATCGCCCGGTTGCCCTGCAGGCGGCGCATCGGCTAAAGGGGGCTGCACAGACGGTAGGCTGGACTGCGATAGCGGCCGGCGCCGAAGGGATCGAGTCGTTGTTGCACGATGAAGTGAACTGGCCAACCGTAGCGGTTGCGGATCAACTCAATCTTATGGCGCAAGACTGGGCTGCGGCCGGTTATTGAATAACGCGTCTTGCCTCGACAGCCTGGTTTTTAGGACCACTCCTATAGACGAAGTAGTGACCCTCTCAACAAATAACATAAGTTGAAGTGCGTAAGTTTTTGCCGAGCGAAACAGACGTTAATTGTTGAAAATATTGAGTGGCTTAGTTGTTTTTAGGAGCACTCCTATATTGGGTGTTGCGCGGACTCCCTACACTTCACTGCGCAACAACACAGAAGTTATCCAGCACCGGAAACTTCTTCACTTACCTGGTATATCGCTCTCTCGGAGTTACTCATGAATTACAAAGCCCGCGTCCTCGCTGCATTGGTCGCCGCAACCGCCACCTCCGCTGCCATGGCTTCGGATGGCACCATCAATTTCAACGGTGAACTGAAGGCCGAGACCTGCCAGGTTGCAGTGAATGGGGCGGCCGGCTCGGCAGGCACCACCGTCACGCTGCCGACTATCTCCACTGCTTCCCTGGCCTCTGCTGGTCAGGTGGCGGGCCAGACCGGTTTCAGCATTCAGTTGAGCAAATGCTCGGCAGCGCTGAAAACCGCGGCTGCATTCTTTGAAGCCGGCGGCTCGGTTGACCCGGCCAGCGGCAACTTGAAGAACATCGGCGGTGGTGCCACCAAGGTCCAACTGCAATTGGTCGACGCATCCAATGGCAAGGCCATCAAAGCCGGTGACACCGCACAAGTGGCGTCCACCAGCCGTATCGACATCGATGCCACCTCACTCAGCGCAGACCTGCCATACGCAGTTCAGTACTATGCCCAGGCCGCGACCACGCCGGGCACCGTTATCAGCAACGTGACTTACTCCATCAATTATCAGTAAGTCGCCGGTAATGAAGGCACGCCCTGTTGTTTATTTAAAGGGCGTGTTTTCGGGGCGGCATTGGGACTAAGTCATGCCTTGCATACTTGCATTTAAACAATTGCTTCTGGCAAGCCTTGTGGCACTTGGGTGTTCCCAGGCGCTGGCAGGTGTAGTGATCACCGGTACCCGCGTGATCTACCCGGCGGACCAGAAAGAAGTCACGGTAAAACTCAATAACAACGGTACTCAACCCGCGTTGATGCAAGCGTGGATTGACACCGGCAGTGTGGAGTCCACCCCCACCAGCTCCAAGGCGCCGTTTCTGCTGTCGCCTCCGGTGGCGCGTATCGACCCGACCAAGGGCCAAAGCCTGCGAGTGCTATTCACGGGGACAGCGCTGCCCCAGGACAAGGAGTCGGTTTTCTGGCTCAACGTGCTGGAAATTCCGCCTAAACCCGAGGCTGGGGAAGACCTGAACACTCTGCAAATGGCCTTCCGTTCGCGGATCAAATTGTTCTATCGCCCGACCGGTCTTGCAGGCACCGCCAGCGAAGCGATCGAGCAGGTGCAATGGCAACTGGTTGCGGCCCGCGATGGCCAGGGCCTTGCCCTGCAAGCGTTCAACCCGTCGGCGTTTCACGTATCGCTGGTCGAGCTGGACCTGGTGGCCGGCGGTCAGCGCGCGCGCAGTGAGGACGGCATGTTGGGCCCGGGTCAAACCCGGCAATTTCCGCTGCCGACTCTTAAAACCCCACCCGCCGCAGGCGCACAGGTGGAGTTCAGCGCAATCAACGATTACGGCGCGCTGATCCCGACTCGGAAAGCACTCAAGCCCTGATCAATTCCTGACGTCTTTACCCGCGAGTCATTTATGCAGACCTCTTCCCGCTCCAGGCCGCCTCTGGGGGCGCAGCCTCGCTTCGCCCTGAATCCGCTCACCCGCTTGATACTCAAGGTACTGGCCGTCACGCCAGGCGCCTGGGGCGTACACGCCGCGATGGCGCAAGAGGTGCAGTTCAACGATGCATTCCTGCCGGAAGACTCACGCAATCTCGACCTCGGCAAATACCAGGCCGGTAACCCGGTGACCCCTGGGCAGTACCGTGCGGACGTTGTGCTCAACGGCCAGTTGAACAGTCGCCAGGACATACGTATCGAGGCCCAGCCTGACGGCAGCAAGCCGGTGGTGTGCATGGACCATGGTTTGCTTGAGCGCCAGGGCGTGAACATCGCCAAACTGTCGCCCGAAGCCAGCCAGGCGCTTGACGGTCCAGGTTGCACGGCATTGAGCAGTTTGATCCAGGGTGCCAGTGCGAACTTTTCCCCGGAGAACCAGGCGCTCGACCTCAGCATCCCCCAGGCGGCCTTGAAGCGAAATTCGCGGGGTTATGTCAGCCCTGAACTGTGGGACCGTGGCGTCACCGCAGGCCTGCTCAGTTACAACTTCAATGCCAATCGCAACCGCACCCGCAGTGGCAACAATGACTCGGCCTTCCTGGGGCTCAATGCCGGCCTCAACCTTGGCGATTGGCGCTTGCGTCACAATGCATCGGTAGGCTGGCAATCGCGCAACGGTAGCCAGTACCAGGCGTTGGACAGCTACGCCCAACGCGATATCACTGCGCTGAAAAGCCAGCTGACTGTGGGTGAGTCCAACACCAGCGGCGAGATCTTCGACACCTTGTCTTATCGCGGCGTGCAGTTGGCCAGTGATGACCGCATGTTGCCCGACTCCATGCGCGGGTATGCGCCGGTTATTCGTGGCATCGCCCGCACCAATGCGCGCGTCACCATTCGCCAGGCCGGCAACGTGCTGCTGGAAACCACGGTCGCCCCCGGCGCCTTCGTGATTGACGACCTGTACTCCACCGGCTACGGGGGCGATCTCAACGTGAGCGTGGCCGAGGCGGACGGTACCGAACAAAACTTTATCGTGCCCTATGCCTCGGTCAGTCAGTTGCTGCGTCCTGGCACGTCACGTTTCAGCGTTACCGCCGGTGAAACCCGCAACAACTTCGTTGACGAGCAGACGCGCCTGCTGCAAGGCACGCTGCAATATGGCCTGAACAACACCTTCACCGGGTTCGGCGGTGTGCAATCGAGCGATCACTACGCGGCTGTCCTCACAGGCTTGGCGTTCGGCACGCCGATCGGCGCCTTGGCGGTGGACGTGACACACGCCCAGACCGACCTGGCTGCCGGTCGGGCGAAGGGGCAGAGCATGCGCCTGTCCTACAGCAAGAACATTCTTAGCACCGGCAGTAACTTTTCGGTGGCGGCCTACCGTTTTTCCACCCGTGACTACCTGGATTTCAGCAATGCCGTGCAGCTGCTCGATGCCGAGAAAAACGGTTGGGACACCAGCCAGTTCGGCCGCCCGCGCAGCCGCTTGTCACTCACCGCCGACCAGAGCTTCGGGCCTTGGGGCCAGGTGTCGATCAGCGGCTATGCCCAGAACTACTGGAACCAGCAGGGCAGCGACGTGCAGTACCAGCTCAGCTACAGCAAGCAGTTCAACCGGGTGAGTTTCAGCGTGAATGCCAACCGCAGCCGCATGGGCCTGGGCGATATGGAAAACAGTTTTCTGCTGACCATGAGCATGCCGCTCGAATTTGGCGGCTCGGGCTATGGGCCGCAAGTCACCGCACAACTGGGCCGTGACACTCGCGGCAATTACAGCGAGCAGGCGGGTATCAGCGGCACTGCCGGCCAGGATCGCCAATATGGCTATGGCGCCACCTTCGGTCATGACGGCGCCAGCAACACCAAGAGTGCCGCCCTCAACGGCCAGTACACCGGCGCCCGCGCCATGCTCAGTGCCGCCCTGGGCCGAGGCGATGGCTATACCAGCGCATCGGTGGGCGCGAGCGGTACGGTAGTGGCCCATGGCGATGGTGTGACCATGACGCCTTACCGCGGCGAAACCATGGCCGTGGTCAGCGCGCCAGGCGCCGAGGGGGCGAAGGTCTCCGGCTACCCGGGCCTGAGGCTCGACGGCAGCGGCAACGCCGTGGTGCCGTACCTGCGCCCGTATGAGTTGAACGAGGTGGCGATCGACCCGATCGGCAGTTCCCTGGACGTTGAGTTGAGCGAAACCAGCCAGCAGACCGCGCCGCGTGCCGGTGCAGTCGTGCACCTCAAATACACCACCAACCAGGGCCGGGCGGTGTTGCTCAATGTGCGCCTGGACGACGGCAGCAGCCTGCCGTTCGGCGCGGGGGTGACCGACGGCGAGGGGGCCACCGTGGGCGTGGTCGGGCAGGGCGGGCAACTGTATGCGCGGATCAAACCCGAGACGCGCCGCTTGCTGGTCAATTGGGGCAGCCGGGCGCAGCAGCAGTGCGCCCTGACGATCCCGCCAGGCCCTGGCGATGGGCAACAGCTGCAACAAGTGGACGCCGTGTGTGCGGCCGGCAAACAGGTCGCTGACAGCGTGCAGCCCAACACCCAGCAAAAGGTAGCGTTATGAACATCGGTTCTTTTATCAAACTGGGGTTGCTGGGCATGGCCTTGTGGGCCTCGGCCGGCACGGCCATGGCGGTCACCTGTTCCTACATGGACGGTGTCCGGCCTGCCGTTGGCTCCATGCCGTTGCAGATCTCGGCGATCACCGTCGGGCGTGATGTGCCGGTGGGCACTGAGGTCTATCGTCAAAGATTCAATATGGCGACAGGCCAGGCGGTCAAGCTTGAGTGCCTTTTCGCGCCGTATCAACAGTGGACCGAACTCACGGTTGAATCCAGCTATGCCCTTGCCAATATGACCACTGGCACCTATGCCAATAAGGTCTACAGAACCAGCGTTCCCGGATTGGGCGTTGCTTTCAATAGCAACGGTGGCCTGCTGCCCAGGCAAAGCGCCAAGGCATGGACCACGTGTACGCCCGGGTGGCGATGCCTCGTGCCGTTTGACGGGCCTTCGAACTTTGAGCTGATCTTGATCAAGATTGGCGAGGTGACGCCGGGTGTGCTGGTGGGCAATACATTGCCGATTGTGAGTCTGTTCGGCAATTTCGGCGACGCCAGAATGAACGGCTTCAGGATGGGCATTTCCGGCAGCATCCAGATTGTTTCGCGAACCTGCAGTACACCGGATGTCTCGGTGCCCATGGGCACACACCTGGTCAATAAATTCACTGGCCTTAACAGCAGCACGGGCTGGACGGATTTTGCCATCGCCTTGAATGACTGCCCGGCGTTCAACGGCATGTTTTCCACTACCGGTCCCGGCTGGATTTCACAAAGCGGTAACTCACCCACCGGCACCGGCACCAGCGGGACCCGCGTCAACAACACACTGCAATACCGCATCGACCCGGCTCGGACGGCCATCAATGCAAGCAACGGCATTCTGAGCCTCGACCCGAGCACGGCCGGCAATGCGCCTGCCGCGACTGGCGTCGGCATTCAGGTCGCCACCAGCAACGGCGTTGCCCTGCCATTGGCGAGCAACCGAAATGCGGGCCTGTCCCTCAGGAGTACCGAAAGCAGTTATTCCATCCCGCTGCGCGCGCGCTACCTGCAAACCGGGGCCAAGGTTACGCCGGGGCCGGCGAATGCGTCGGCAACCTTCACGATCATTTATCAGTGAGTGGTGGGGACATGACCAATAAAGCGCTACGTATTCTGATTGCCGATGGGCAGCACTTCTACCGCTTGAAAATCGAGCGGGCGTTGAACCAGTTGGGCTATTACCGTATCGCGCCGATACACCGGCTGGATGAAGTCCTCAGTGCTGTGGAGTTCGGCGATACGCCGCTGGATGTGCTGATCATCAATGCCGCCCTGGCGCACAGCGTGAAATTCGATTTGCTCTGGTTCATCAGGGACAACCCACAGATTCGTCATGTATTGATCTATGGTCAGGGCGAACGCGCTTCGCCCGCGCTTGCGTGGTGCCATGTGCCCAACGTGCTGATCAGTGCGGCGCCGTTGCCTGATCCGGAGGCGCTGGCGGCGTTTATGGGAAAGGTCAAGTGCAATACGGGTTGGAGTAATCAGGGCAGTGGGTCAAATAATCCATCAGGCGCCCAGCCCATCACTGTTTCAAGGTGACCTGTGTGTTCGTCCCGTTGCTCTCTGAATACGGTAAAACCGTGCTTCTTGTAGAAGTGAAGGCTGGGAACATTCTGCGAATACACGCTCAGTTGAAGTGAGGTTCTGGCTGCCTGCGCGTCCTTGAGCAATTGTGTACCGATACCACTGCCCTGATGCTCAGGCGCGACAAACAGCGCCGCCAGGGTGTCTTCATATACGCAACTGAAGCCCAGCACTTTCCCGTCGGCTTCAAACACACGGGTCACGGCGCTGGGCAGGTAGACCTCGCGCATGGCGCCCAGTTGGTCATGCCAGAAGGGGGGGGCGATAAAGTGGTGGGCCAGGATGGACGCTTGCAGCCAAATATCCAGGACGGGTTCCAGGTCGGCAGGTTGAAAGTGGCGAATCATAGTGCCTCAGTGTTTGAGTGAGCAGGCCGAACCCTGGCGAGACCGGCGCTGCCGCGCTTGAAGGTTCCTGCTGCTGCGATGGTGAGTAGGCGGCGAAAAGTCGGGCATTGTGCGTGGTTGGGGGCAGGGCAGGCGGCCGCATGGCGCAAGCCCCGGCTCATCGCCTGCAGGTGTTTGACCGTGGCATCAATCTCGTCGGCCTTGGCCAGCAGCACCGCTCTATCCACATTGGCCTGGCCATTGGGTGACAGCATGGCGTGTATCTCGTCCAGCGACAGGCCACCCGCCCGCCCGAGGGCGATGACCGCCAACTGCTCAACGACCGCTGCTGCGAAATGACGGCGAGCACCGGGCGGGCTGGTCGATGTAATCAACCCCTTCTTTTCATAAAAACGCAGCGTATGGGCAGCAATGCCCGTGCGTTTGACGACCTCGGTGATATCCATAGACAGACCATTGACTTGAAGTTGACTTCAACTTCTATGATGCCTGCGCAGGTTGAATGGGTCCATGACTAAGAGGTAGGTATGACAGCGCTGGAAGGGGTTGCACAGGTGGTGTTGTTGGGGGCAGGGGCTACCGTGGTGATGGATATGTGGATGCTGCTGATGAAGGTGCTTGGCGTTCCGACCCTGAATTTTGCGTTCGTTGGGCGTTGGGTCGGCCATGCGTGCCGGGGGCGATTTGCGCATTCAAGCATTGGGCAAGCGCTTCCCGTTCGAGGTGAAGTAGCCCTGGGTTGGATCGCGCATTACGTCACCGGAGTGGTGTTCGCGTGGGTGCTGGTGTGGATTGAAGGCGATGCCTGGTTGCTGGCGCCGACCTTTGTACCTGCACTGGCGTGGGGTGTTGTGACAGTGGCCGTTCCGCTGTTTGTGATACAGCCGGCCATGGGGGCCGGGTTTGCATCGTCCAGGACGCCGACGCCAGGCAAGAACCGACTGCGCAGCCTGATCAATCATGGCGTGTTTGGTGTGGGCCTTTACCTGGCGGCGTGGGTGATCGCCTGGGCCTGATGCAGATCAGCGCAGGAATTTGACGTACACGCACTCGGGGTCGTCTTCGTCGAGGTTCTCGATCTGCCCGCTGGGTATGAATCCGGCCTTTGTCATCAATGCCTGGGACGCGCGATTGGAGGCGTTGGTGGAGGCGAACAACTTCGGCGTCTTGCAGGCCGCCTCGGCCGCCGCCAGCAGGCGCAGGGCCACACCCTGGCGCTGGCAGGTCGGTGATACCACCACAAGGGCAATAAAGCCGTGATCGAAAAAGTCGTGGGTGAGCACCAGGTACCCGGCGCACGCGTGGTCGCTGACTGCCACCAGGCATTGCTGGTTAACCACGGCGTCGTGGATAAATACGCGGCGGTGGGCATGGGCAGCCGCGTAGGCGTCCAGTTCAACCAGGGCGTGTACGTCGTCGGGTTGGGCCTGGCGGATCAGCCACTGGGGCGTGGCGGGAGGTAGTTGTGCGTCAGCCATTTCGATCTCTATTCGACTCTACCGAGTGGACGGTTCGTGGTGTCATAGCTTGCGGGTTGTATCCATCCGGTCATGGAGGATACGAATGATTGAAATCCCATACGTAGTGATCCTGAAGTAAATCATGTGCTGCTCAATACTGCGCCGTCGATAGCCACTACGGATTTGGTCACAAGCCGGAGCTGTCTTAGGGTATTGCGCCAAAGACGGTATTCAGCCATGGGCGTCCAGCATCCTCTGTTTGAACGCCGCAGGATCAAAGCGCCGAGGTTCGCCGCTGGCTTCACCTTCAAGCAACGCAGCGCGAATGGCCTCCACTTGCGCGCTACGATCTTGTTCGCGACGAATCAAGTCCCGGATGTACTCGCTGTCATTGGTGTAATGGCCTGCTTCGATTTGTGCTTTTATCCAGCCATCTTGTTGATCCGTCACGGTGATGGTTTTTCGTACAGTGGCCATGATGGGGGCTCCAGAAGAATCTTTGTGTGAACCTATCATACTACTGGTGCGATATTGAGCATCCGAGATGAGTGGTTAAAAGAAGTCGTGTTTGGTATGAGCCGTCCCCGGTGCGTGAGGACATGCGCCTACCCGAATGGCGCAAACCCACGGCAACGGTTATCCGATTTTATGAAAATTGCTCTGAACTATCGCGCTCGGCACGCCCTCGCAACAGTATCCATACACAGGAGGGAATCCGATGAACCACTACCCAACACCACCCTTCAATCCCCAGCAGCAGCCCGTTCCGGGCGACCAGCGCAAGATGGACCCGGTGCCGGATTGCGGTGAGCAAAGCTACAAAGGCTCGGGGCGCCTGGCCAACAAGATTGCGTTGATCACCGGCGCCGACAGCGGTATCGGGCGTGCGGTGGCAATTGCCTTTGCTCGCGAAGGCGCGGACGTCGCGGTGTCGTATCTGGACGAGCATGAGGACGCCAAGGAGACCGCTCGCTGGGTCGAAGCGGCAGGGCGCCAGTGCCTGTTGCTGCCCGGCGACCTGGGCGACGCGGCGCAGTGCACGGCGATCGTCAATGACACCGTCGAGAAATTCGGCCGTATCGATGTGCTGGTCAATAACGCTGCATTCCAGATGACCTATAAGTCTCTGGAGGACATTCCCGACGAGGATTGGGTGAAAACCTTCAACGTCAATATCACGGCGATGTTTCGCATCTGCAAGGCAGCGTTGCCGCATATGGCGCAAGGCAGTTCGATCATCAACACCTCGTCGGTCAATTCCGATATGCCCAACCCGACCCTGTTGCCCTATGCGGCCACCAAGGGTGCCATTGCCAACTTCACCGCCGGCCTGGCGCAGATGCTGGGCGAGCGTGGCATTCGGGTGAACAGCGTAGCGCCGGGGCCGATCTGGACGCCGTTGATCGTGTCGACCATGCCCGAGGAGTCGGTGAAGCATTTCGGTGGCAACACGCCACTGGGCCGCCCAGGCCAGCCGGTGGAAGTGGCGCCCATCTATGTGTTGCTGGCGTCGGATGAAGGCAGTTACATCTCTGGCGAGCGCTATGGCGTGACGGGGGGCAAGCCGATTCTTTGAACAGGCACATAACCCTGATTCAAGCAGCTCTAAAATGTGGGAGGGGGCTTGCCCCCGATAGCCATGGGTATCTACACAACTTTTGTAGCCACTGCCGACGCTAACCACGATGCGAAGCGAGTCGCTCTTGATCTTGCTCTTGATCTGCTTTTGATCTGAGGCGCCCCGTTAAACCACGCTGGCCGGAATTCGACAGGGATTTGGGGGGTAAACCGGCAGGGATGCCGGTTTAGCCGCCCCGCGCCATGGATGGCGCGTGGCGGCGGCCCCCCAAATCCATGGCGGATTACGGGCACACCGAGCCTAAGCGAGGTGCCGAGTGGTGGGGCAAGAGCCCTTTGGTTACTTTGGGGCTCTTTTCCAAAGTGACCCGCTGTAAAAGCGGAACCAATAGCAGCCGTGACTCAAATAACGGATATGTACTCGGTCAAAGTCCAGCATCCTGGTCGGCTCTTAGGCCGCCATCGGGGCAAGCCCCCCTCCCACAGGTCCGGCGTCACACCAAAGGTGTGTAGACACCCATGCCCCGATAGCGACAAACCAGTCCACGCTTTGTTGACTGACACGCCCCGGACGGGGCGTGTCTTTTTTGTAGGAGCGAGCTTGCTCGCGAAAGACTCACAAGCGCCGCGTCCCTTCAGGTTTACGCATTATCGTTGACATTTTTCGCGAGCAAGCTCGCTCCTACGTTCTCATAGCCCGCCGTATACGCATCCACTCTCGATAAGCCGCAGTCCGCTGCGCATCCGCAAGCTTCTTCGCCTCGGTGAAGCGCGCCCAGGTTGTTGCATCGCCGCTGTAGTGTTCGATGATGTTATACGCCTGCGCATCCAGTCGATCCGCTTCGAAAAACATCTGGGTGTTCTGCGCAATCTCCTCATCCCACCTTTGACTGATTGTGTAATCCAGCACCTGACTGTTCATTGTGTGACACCCTCCGCCCACTGAATTTCTTCCGCCCCGCACCAGCGCACATCGGTAATGCCGTATTTTTCCGCCATCGGCTTGGACACGCGCTTGAGGTTGTTTTGACCGAACCTGGGGATGACCGCCACGCCGGCATCGCAACTGGCCCAGTGCCATGCTTCAGCATTGTTCATGCGTGCCGTACGCACGATAAAGGACCTCGGCTCGCCGTGAAGTTGATACTTGATGGTAAATAGCTCGTTGGTTTTCATGAGGCCTCCCTATGCTCATGAACTACAGATAATTGACGTCAAAAAAAATTCAAAGAACTTGTCGGGCAATTCGATGGGGGGCTGTCAGCGCTGCGGCAGTCAGTCATCCACGGTAAATTCTACCCACCCGGCTTTGTCAGCGGGCCGCTCTATCTGGGCGATTACACCGCCGACGGAGGTACCGTCTGGCAAGTTCACCATGACGAAATTGGGATGGCCGGGCCACTCCAGTGGAGTGTCAAAGACCAGGCGAATCAGGGTAGGTTTACCGCTACCTGTCAGATTTACGTCAACGTGTTCGTTGAGGCGTTCATCTGCTTGGGTTCCGAGGTGACGCGAAGCCGTGATGATGCTGGCGGAGCCTTGATAATCGTAATACATGTTGCAATACCTCATGCAAAGGGCGGCGGATGCAGCCGTGTTCTTGTGTGGCAAGCGCGGGTCAATGATTGTTCAATCCAGATGACCCGGCGGCGCTGTCAGTGCCTGTGGGGCGTTGCGGTAGGGTCGTCGATCTGGATGATCGTGCCGTGGCGCCAGGCATCCGCCCCGGGTGCAATGGCCGGTGGGGCTATATCGGCGCGAGAGTGCTTCTTCTCGGTGCTGTCGATACCCAGGCGTTGATCGCGCTCGGCGACCATCCTTGGATCAGCCTGGCCGTCAGCGGTAAACCCCATCATCAGTTGAGGCACACCCAATGGCAGGCGCTTGTGCAGGTCGGTATGCCAGGTGTGCCAGGTCTTGCCGTAGGTGTGCACCAGCTTTTCCATCAGCGCGTGCTCGGCCACCGCGGGAATGCCAGGCGCGACCAGCTGGCCGGACTTCACCTCATGCACATGGCTGTGCCACAAGGCTTTCTCCGGTGCCGGCAGGCTGTTGAACAACTGCTCGCTGATGATGTATTCCACGCCCATCAACTTGGCGTCCTTGCGGTTGCCGTCGTAAATCACACACTGGATCACCTCCTCATTGAGGATGGCGCAGTAGTGGTGCGCTTCCATCTGCACGTCGGGGTGGCCGTTGTAGAAGTGAAAGCCGTCCAGGTAGGCATTGAGCGCGTCGATGGGCGGACGTGACTGGAGCAGGGCGGCACCGGTATCGAGTGCTCGCGTGACTGGCGATTTGGCATCACCCGGCGCCACCACGTTTGAGGCTGAGTCGTTGCCCGCGCACGCTGTCAACGAGGCGACGCAAATTGCCAGGCACAGCGATGGCAGTGCAGGTTGCAGGCGGTGAATGTTCATCGGGGATTCCCTCCATGGGCAGTTGTCGAGAACATCTAGAAAGCCTGCCGAGGAGGGTGTTCAACCGGATAGGGGGGCGCATGGTTTGCGACGATTTGTGGAACAAGCGTTCAGCGTACCGGGTCCTTTTTCACAAGCGTGCAGTTCGGCGCAAATAGCAGTCGCCACACCGGTTTACTGGTGCCTGACGGCAAGGACGGCATTCCGGCCGGGACCATCTGTAGCGAGACCCTAGCCCTGGAGTTTGATGGTCACCAGCAGTTCATTGGCGTTGTTCTTGCCGGCATCAACGACAACGCCTTGATAGGTGCGGCCTTCGGTTTTGATCTGAACCGTATGGGCCTTCAATAGTTGTTCCGGCCACGGCGGCAGGATTTGCAGCGACACGCCCGCACCCGCTTCCATAACCTTCGCCATGCACTCGCAAGACAGGGGATTCACGCCGAGCAGCGTGTCTTGAAGGTAGTCGATTTTGACGCGTTGCAAGGGGGGAGCAGCACCAGCGTGCATGGCAAGCCTCGTTGTGTTTTGCGTTTACTCCACGCAGGAGAGGCGCGACGATTGTCGCGAAACCACCATGTCTTCCAGGATTTCCCGAACGAGCCGATTGATCCCTGGCTCGCCGTGATACTGGGCACGGTTGATGTTGGCGATGGTGAACTGGTTGGCATCGGGCGCGAGCACCGTCACCGACAGGCTGTTATCCGGATTGATCGTGCAGGAGACACGGCAGTTGCACAGCCGCCTCGCAAGCGCGCGCTGGATTTGCGCTTTGGTCAACGTGTCCATGGGGTCACCGGATAGCAGGCCTTAACGGATCAAGGGTAGCTCAAATTGGTCGTGCGTAAAGGCTAGCGAGTTGATGGCAAGCCACTCGTCAGGGCCTCCCTCTATTTTTTGAACCCATACCTCCTGCGTCAGCCATATTTGATATGGCTGACGCTTAGCCTTATCCATCCGTTAAAGGTGAAACCTCATGAAGAAGCTCTATATGTGCCTGGGCCTTTGCAGTGCATTCATGCTCCACGGCTGTTTCGACAGTTCCGATAACACCACCAAAGACAATACCAGCGGCAGCAAGTCTTCCGTACAGATGCAGGAAGGCAAGGCGGACCAAAGCAAGTAAAAGAGCACCTGAGATTGTTTAATCTCCCAGCAGCGTCGAAACGAAAGTGTTGTGAAAGACTCCCTGCGGGTCGCATACCTTGCGAAAAGCGTTGAAGGCGTCGGTTCTCTCACTTCGGCGCTGTGCGAGGTTCTTCAAGAAGGCCGGATTGAACGGGGCAGAGGACGTCTGTGAGGGTTGGTCGGGATCATAGAAGCCGAACATTTTGCCGGTGTGGGGCATCCCTCCCAGGTCAACCCAGGCTCTTTCGATCTCTGCAAAAAAGTCCAGCAGGCGACCCGGGTAGTCAGATGCTGCGACGGCAGGCACGTACCCGATAAGGTCAAGGTTTACAAAAGTGGCATTGGGGGTTTGCGTGTACGTCCCGGCCAAGGCCGTGTCGCCGCCACGGACAAAGCGGAACTCCAGCGGGGCAACGACCAGGAAGTCGGAGGAGCCCTTGATACGTGTTTTAACCGCATCGAGCCCTTGCCAGGCTTTACTCAGGCCACTGTCATCCAGCGCCGGTAGCTCGATAAAGTAAGACATGAAAATGACGCGCGATGCCTTGGTCAGCCACAAGTCAGAGTAGACCGACGCGGCTTCATCGAAGAGCGTTTCGATCGTGAGGAACCCTGCATCAATGATCGCACTTGCGATTGTTGTGTTACCGCCATACTGAGCGGCGATAAGGGGAGGCTCGACGATAGGTTCAAACGGTATCAGATAGGGCGAGCCGAACACGTTTTCTCCCGCGAGGGCGCACGCATTGGGCACGTTTTTTTTCAGGTTCGGGATCTGTGTCGCAGGAGCTGCAACCACGTCCCACCACAAGGCCAGGAAGTTGTCGGTGTAGGGGTTAAGAAAGGACTCGACGCGGTCATGATCTGTGAGCAGCGCTTTGAACCTGGCGATGAATGCTTGCTCGTTGTCACAGACAATGTTCTTTTCTTTGCCTGAGTTCAGTGTCGTGGCCCACGGACGTGGCAACACTTCAAGGGTGACGGCTGTGACGATTCCCAGTGCACCCAGAGAGACGCGTGTGAACTGTAGAGGCGACCATCCATCGACTGCAGGCGTCTGAGCATCAATGGTACGCACTTGACCGTCCGGCCCCATGAGGGTGAACGCCGAGGCGGTTTCCGCAAAAATCGGTGCACTGATGGTGGCGCCATGGACATCGACGGCGGTCATCCCGCCAAGGCTGAAGAAGCCGCCGGCGGTCGCGGTCTGTAGCATCATGTCATGGGCGGTGAGGAAGGCATCCAGCTCATCCTCGCGAACGCCAGTGTTCACGGTGATCGTATTTTCCCTGGCGTTGAGCACAATCGACTGATCCCCGTGGGCACCCAAGTCTGCATAACAGGACAGGTCGATGAGCCAGCGGAGGGGGTTTGGGGCGATGCGATTGTCTTCGGCAACCAAGGCCGGCTGTGCATGTCGTTGGCCCGATACGCGTACTGTCGCGCCTGCCACGCCGGCCTGGCGAACGATGTCTTGAAGCTCTGCGAGGTGGGTTGGGGAGAAGTAGTATTGACCATCGATTTCCAGGGTGTCGACGATGTTCTGAGCCCAGTTTTTCCACGGTAGCGGCTGAACCCTGAAACTCAGGGTCGTGCCCGTTACTTCATAGGCGGCCAGCCTGCCGTTGTTGGCCGGCTGGACTAAAGGTTCTCCTTGATTCTGGATGCCAGCGACGGCGGACACATAAGGTGCGACGCCAATTGCATCCGCGGGAATACCGAGCAATGCAAGTGAAGGGCTGACCTTGTACAAACCATTTTCGAAGTTGCCACTGTTCCATTCGGAGGTATGCCATTGGCCTGTCGAATCCAGCCACTGGATTGAGAAGTTCATGACAAAAAGGCCGTTATTAAGGCAACCAATGCGCTCGACTTGTTTCATTTTGGTTTCCTGTTACGTGATTTTTAACGTCAGACGGGTTGAATGTGCAATCGGGGAAGCCGGCGCCAACTTCTAACGGCAAGTCACGAAAAGTTGGTTCCGGGTATTCCGTCGTAAAGAGCTTGTTTTATTCGATCAAGTTAATTGCAAAACCAATGAGGGTTGTTCCTACTGCATCATAAGTTGCTATCTGGCCGTTGGCGGCAAACCCCACAAACGGCGTGCCTTGACCTGATGACCCAGCCAGTGCATGCCCATATACCGTGACAGCCAGCGCGTCGGAGGGTACGCCGATCGTTTCCAGATTCGGTGTAGTCCGAGATTGCGCCACCGGGTAGTCACCGCTGCCCCATTGCGACGTATACCACTTGCCGTCGCTCTGGAGCCATTGGACTTTAAAGTTAAATACGTAGCCGCCTTTGTTATTGACGGTGATTTTTTGAACTTGTCTCATAGTTATCTCCGGCTATAGCAATGATGTGAGATGAGCACGTTTGACCTCTGTCTCTTGGCGACAGAGTGTTTTTTACTGCATAACTTGATTGCACTGCTCGGAGGCGATGGTGAACGCAGAAATCAAACAGGTCGCCTCGCGCCCTGTTTACTGATTACTGTCAAGTGAGTGAGCGGCTTAACGCCCACAGACCTACATCATTTATAAGACTAAAAGTGTTGTTTATGAGTGCCAACACGAGGTTGGTGGGCATCATGATGATATTGGGCGGGGATAGCCTCCTTGTCTGCAGGGTTGAGTCCTTTCTGATACTGAGGTGAGGTTAGTCGCGGTGCGGATGACCTGCCAGGCTGAGTAGAAAACTATTTAGCTATAAGCCCAATATCGGAAATAGCCGTCGCGGTAACTGTTCTCTTCGGTAATGCAGCGCCTCGGTCCGTCAATGGCCCGAGGCGTTGCACGCTTTCCCTCAGCGCATATGCAGGATGATCGGGCTGCTGCTCGCAGGGTCAGTATGCCCGCGCAACTTGCTCACCGCCTTCGCCTCGACCGCGCCACCGTTGTTGCCCCAGGTTCCGCGCACGTAGCTCAGCACATCAGCGATTTCCTGATCGGACAGCTGCTCACGAAACGCCGGCATGCGGTAGGCGTCCGGCATCCCGGCTGCCACCACGCGCTGCGAGCCGTTGAGGGTGATGTTGATCGCCGAGGCGCTTTCCTTGGCCAGTGCCGACGTGGCGCCGGCCAGGGGCGGCATCCATTCGGGCTGGCCTTTGCCGTCGCGGCCGTGGCAGGAGGCGCAGCGGGTCGCATAAGTGTGGGCGCCGGGCACATCCTGGCCCGCTGTCACCGCCTGATACTGCCAGGGGCTGCCATCACGCTGCGGGTCACCGGGCAGTGATTTGAGATAGCGGGCGATAGCGGCCAGGTCCTCGTCCTGCATGAACTGCGTGGAGTTGTTGAAGGCTTCGGTCATCGAGCCGTAGACCACGGCATGGGCATTGCGCCCAGTCTTGAGGAACTGCACGATCTGCGCTTCGCTCCAGCGGCCCAGGCCGGTGTTGGGGTCCTGGCGCAGGCTGGGTGCGTACCAGCCGTCAAGCAGCGCTCCAGCGAGGAACGGCGCGCCGGACTCATCCAAGGCTTTCTCGTTGAAGGCCAGGCCACGCGGCGTATGGCAACTGCCGCAGTGGCCGGGGCCTTGGACGATGTAGGCGCCACGGTTCCACAGCGCGTCCTGGCCGGGCTTGGCTGCATAGGTGGCGGTAGGCGCGAACACACCGTTCCACAGGGCGATGGGCCAACGCATATTGAGTGGCCAGGGAATATCGCTGGGGATGTTCGGCTGGTTGGCCGGTTGTACGCCCTTCATGAAAAACGCATACAGCGCGTTCACATCGTCGTCGCTGAGCTTTACATAAGACGGGTAGGGCATGGCCGGGTACAGCCGACGGCCGCCCGGTGCCACGCCCTGGCGTACGGCGCGATCAAAGTCGGCCAGGCTGTAGGTGCCGATGCCATGCTCGCGGTCGGGGGTGATGTTGGTGGCGTGGATCGCCCCCAGGGGCGTGGCCATTTCCAGGCCACCGGCGAAGGGCTGCTTGCCGGCCAGGCTGTGGCAAGCCACACAGTCACTCACCCGCGCGACGTATTCGCCGCGACTGACCAATGCAGGGTCGAAACTGGTGGCCTGTTGCTGTTCAAACGGCGAGGCGGGCTCGCGGGTGACGTACCAGGCCAGCAGGCCTGCGGCGACCAGGCAGGGCAGCGCCAGCCAGCCTGCGGTTCTTGCGAATCGGCGGTTGTTCATGGGCGTTCCCTGTGGGTTAACTGAAGGTGTGGCGGCTCAACGGCAAGCTGCGGATGCGCTGGCCGGTCAACTGTGCCACCGCATTGATCACCGCCGGTGCCACGGCGGGCAATGGCGGTTCACCGATGCCACCCATCTTTTCGCCGCTCTCGACGATCTTCACGTGGACCTGCGCCATACGTGAGGGCGGCAGGATCGGATACAGGTCGTAGTTACGCGCCCGTGGCATACCGTCTACGTACACCGCTTCCTCCAGCAACGTTTGCGACAGCCCCAAGGCTACCGCGCCGCTGACCTGGGCTTGAATGATCGCCGGGTTGACGATGCTGCCCGGGTCGATGGCCTCCCAGATATGGTGAACCTTGACCTGGCCGTTCTCGATCGACACTTCGGCGACTACCGCCGCGTGAGAGCCAAAGGGCGAAGCCATGGCCACCCCGCGTGCACGGCGCGTGCCGTCTTCGGCGGTGTAGGGGCCACGCTTCCAGCCACCGGACAGCTCGCCCACCGCTTGCAGCAAGGTGGTCAGCCGCGGGTTGTCGCGCAGCAGGTGCAGGCGCAACTCATAAGGGTCGTGACCGCCCTTGTCCGCCAGCTCATCCAGGAATGATTCGTAGAAAAAATCGTTAAGGGAATTACCCACTGAACGCCAGTAGCCGAGCATGGGCGCGCCCTTGACGTAGATCTGCGCGATGCGCTTGTTGGGGATCGCATAACTCTTGCCCGACAGGCCTTCCAGGGCGGTAGGGTCGATCTGCTCGCCCTGTTTGCCACTGAGGGCTTCGGTAGGGCCTTCGGTGGCACTCACCGCTTCGATGGCTACCGGCAGGCCCTTGTCGTCCAGCGCGGCACGAAACTTCACCACGGCGAGCGGGCGCAACACATCGCGCAGGAACTCTTCTTCACGGCTCCAGATCAGCTTGATCGGGCGGCCGACCGCCTTGGCCAGCGCGATGGCCTGCGGGTACGGATTAGCCGAGTCATACAGGAAATGCCGACCAAAAAAGCCCCCCAGCAGCGGGGAGTGCAGGGTGATTTGCTCGGTGGCGAGGCCGGTGCGTTTGGCAATGTCGGCGCGGAACATATCCGGCGCCTGGTTGGGCAGCCACACCTCAAGCGTGCCGTCGGGGTTGAAGCGCGCCAAGGCTGAAGGCGGCTCCAGCTGGGCATGGTTGAGGTATTGGTTATGGTAGGTGGCTTCGACCCGAGTCTTGGCGCCAGCCAGGGCGCCGGCGACATCGCCCTGGTTTTCGTCATCGCGGGCCGGGCCCTGCTGGGCGGCGAGGAAGTCGAGGTATTTGTCGCTGGAAAAATCCGCCGGCATCGCCCGTACGGTCGAGTCGGCAGAGGCTTCCTGCCATTCAACCTGGATGGCCTCCACCGCACGCTTGGCGTGCCACCAGCGTTCGGCCACCACCGCCACGGCGCCTGGCAAGGTATGAACCGAATGCACCCCCGGCATGACCTCGACCTGGGCCTGGTTGCGCAGGCTGCCCACGCTCATGCCCAGGCGCGGCGCGTGCTGGACGGCGGCGTGGAGCATGTTGTCGAGTTTAAGGTCGATGGTGTAAAGCGCCTTGCCGGTGGATTTGTCATAGGCATCCAGGCGTTTGACCGGCTTGCCGATCCAACGGAACTGGCTAGGGTCGCGCAGGGTGATGGTAGCGGGGTCGGGCACCGGCATATCGAGGGCACGACCGGCCAGTTCACCGTAGCCCACGGAGCGGCCGGAAGCGGCGTGTACCACGCGGCCAGGCTGGGTGGTCAGCTCGCTGAGCGGCACGCGCAGTTGCTCGGCGCCGGCCTGCATCAGCATGGCGCGGGCGAGGGCGCCGAGGCGGCGCATGGTCGGGTAGCTCATGCGCACCGACATGCTGCCGCCGGTGATGCGCAGGCCGTTTTCCATTACCACGTAGGCTTCACCCGGCGGGGCCGCTTCGACGATAAAAGTGGCGGGGTCGGCATCCAACTCTTCGCCGATGATCTGTGCCATGGCGGTGTGGGTGCCCTGGCCGCCTTCCATGAAGGGGCTGAGCAGGCGCACGCTACCGTCCGGGCGAATTTCCAGGAACGCCGGCACTTGGGTGCCGCGTTCAGCAGCGCCGGTGGCGGCCTGCACCCGCGACGAGCCCAGGGGCAAGCCAAAGCCGATGACCAGCGCACCTACGGCGGTACTGGCGAGAAAGCGCCGACGCGACAGGTTGATCGGCTCGTCCAATTTAACGCCGGGCAGGATCTCGGACATATTCATCAGGCGGTCTCCTTCCCGGCGGCCAAGCCATCCATGGCAGCATGGATGGCGTTGTAAGTGCCGCAGCGGCACAGGTTGACCATTGCCGCATCGATCTGCGCTTTCGACGGAGCGGGGGTGTGCTTGAGCAGCGCGGTGGCCGCCATCACTTGCCCGGACTGGCAGTAGCCGCACTGCGCCACCTGGTGCTCGACCCAGGCAGAGACCACGCGTTTACCCACCTCGTCGGCCTCGATGGCTTCGATGGTGGTGATCTCGCGACCGACCACCCCGGCTACCGGCGTCACGCACGAGCGCACCACATTGCCGTCCACCAGCACCGAACAGGCGCCGCACTGGGCCAGGCCGCAGCCGTACTTGGTGCCGGTCAGGCCCAGGTTGTCGCGGATCACCCACAACAACGGCGTGTCTGCCTCGGCCTCGACTTGATAGGCCTTTTGGTTAATACGTAATTCCATGGCTGGCTCACCTGCTGATCATCGGTTGGTGCTGCAAAATTCTTATAGGAACGGTGCGACTGTACGTCGCCCATCGTCGAACTCTAGACCACAGCGCAACAGCTATCTATGCAATCGACTTCAAGTTCAGAGGATCAGGCAAGAATTCAACAGGATTGGGTCACTGTCCTCTGTAGGAGCGAGCCTTCATCAGCTGCCAGTGAATTGAAACCCGCCTGACAGTTTTTCCTTCAAATACCCCACCAGCACCGTCACGGACCTGGGCACATGGGGCGAGTAGGGCCGAATCAGATAAATTTCATCGGCAAACGCGCCCTTGAGCGTCCAGCCCTTCAACACCTGCACCAGCTTGCCGCTGGCCAGGGCGGCATGGGCGCTGAAGTCCGGCAGCAAGGCAACGCCCAAGTGATTGAGCGCCGCGTCGCGCAAGGCCTCGCTGTTGTTGGTTGAAAAGCTGCCGGCGATGGGCACGGTGGTGCGCTCGATATTTTTGCTGCCGCGCTCGAAGGTCCAGGCCGGTTGGTCGCTGCCCCGTGGGTAGTAAAGGCAGTTGTGGGCGCCCAGGTCTGCCGGGGTTCGCGGTTCACCGTGGCGTTGCAGGTAGTCCTGGGTCGCCACCAGCACTGAGGTGGTATCGCACAGCTTCCACGCCACATGCGTCTCCGGCACCTGGAAACCGTGGCGCACCGCCAGGTCGTAGCCTTCGGCCGCCAGTGAGCTCAAGGCGTCGGACACGTCTAGCTGGATGCGCACTTGCGGGTACTGCTGCAAAAAACCGGAAAGGTGCGGCACCAGTTGTTGCCGGGCAAACGCCACGGGGGCGGTCAGGCGCACCAGGCCGCGAATTTCGCCGACGGAGTCGCGCACCGACGAGAAGCTGCGGGCAATCTGCGCATAGGCGCTGCGCACTTCGCGGGTCAAAGACAGCCCGGCTTCGGTCAATCGCACGCTGCGGGTGGTGCGGGTCACCAGGCGCGTACCGGTGGCTTTCTCCAGATCGGAGATGCGCTGGCTGACCGCCGATTTGCTCACCCCCAACCGTGCCGCGGCGGCGGTGTAGGTGCCTTGTTCTTCCAGCACCGACAGCCAGTGGATATGGGTCCACAGCCCTTCGATCTCAGCCTTTTCCATGATTATATTGTTCGCATAAAAGGACAATAAGTTCTGGATTCTGCTCTGGTTTGGAACAAATCAAAAGCCTATCGTGTGTCCCAACGCTACCCACCTGGGATCCATTGCCATGACCACGACCATTGAGCACTACATCAACGACCAGCGCGTGAGCCGCGATGATCGCTATCAGGACGTCTACAACCCGGCCACCGGTGACGTCACCGCGCGCGTGGCCCTGGCCAGCCGCCAGACCGTAGGCGAAGCCGTCGCTGCCGCCCAGGCTGCATTCGCCGGCTGGGCCGACACCCCGCCGATCCGCCGCGCCCGCGTGTTGTTTGAATACCTGCACCTGCTGCGTGAGCGCAAGGATGACTTGGCGCGCATCATTGTCGCCGAGCACGGCAAGGTCTTCACCGACGCCCAGGGCGAAGTCGACCGTGGCATCGACATTCTCGAATTTGCCTGCGGCATTCCCAACCTGCTCAAGGGCGAGCATTCCGACCAGGTCTCCCGTGGCATGGACAACTGGACCATGCGCCAGCCGCTGGGCGTGGTGGCCGGCGTGACGCCATTCAACTTCCCGGTGATGGTGCCGATGTGGATGTACCCGATCGCCATCGCGGCGGGCAACACCTTCATCCTCAAGCCAAGCCCCACCGACCCGAGCGCTTCGTTGTTCATGGCCGAGCTGCTGCGTGAAGCGGGCTTGCCCAAAGGCGTGTTCAACGTGGTGCAGGGCGACAAGGAATCGGTGGATGCGCTGATCGAACACCCGGACGTCAAGGCCGTGAGCTTTGTCGGTTCTACGCCGATTGCCCAGTACATCTACGAGAGCGGCGCCCGCAACGGCAAGCGCGTACAAGGCCTGGGTGGGGCGAAAAACCACATGGTGGTGATGCCCGACGCCGATATCGAGCGCACGGTCGATGCACTGATGGGCGCTGCCTACGGTAGCGCCGGCGAGCGCTGCATGGCCATTTCGGTGGCGGTGCTGGTGGGGGATGTGGGGGATAAGGTCATCGCTGCCTTGAGCGAGCGCGCCAAGACGCTGCGCATTACCGACGGCCGCGACTTGAAAGCCGAGATGGGCCCGATCGTTTCGCGGGCCGCCCTGGAGCGCATCAGCGGCTATATCGAGCAGGGCGTACAGGCCGGCGCGCAATTGCTACTCGACGGTCGTGACTACGTGCCAACCGAACCCGGCCTGGAAAACGGCTTCTGGCTTGGCGCTACGCTGTTCGACCACGTGACCCGAGACATGAGCATCTACCGCGAAGAAATCTTCGGCCCGGTGCTGGCCTGCGTGCGCGTCAACGATTTCGCCGAAGCGGTGAAGCTGGTCAACGACCACGAGTTTGGCAACGGCGTCAGCTGCTTCACCCGCGACGGCAACATCGCCCGCGAATTCGCCCGGCGCATTGAAGTGGGCATGGTCGGCATCAACGTGCCGATCCCGGTGCCGATGGCCTGGCATGGTTTTGGCGGCTGGAAGAAGAGCCTGTTTGGCGACATGCATGCCTACGGCACCGAGGGGGTGCGTTTCTACACCAAGCAGAAGTCGATCATGCAGCGTTGGTCGGAGAGTATTGAACAGGGTGCGGAGTTTGCGATGCCGGTGTCGAAGTAAGGTCTCACGAGCACTGTAAGTCCAAGTGTGGGAGGGGGCTTGCTCCCGATAGCAGAGTGTCAGTCAGTCTCTATGTGACTGAAACACCACTATCGGGAGCAAGCCCCCTCCCACATTTCGTACGCGTTTGTTCTGAATTGACGCGATGAGCATAAAAGTCCAGTATGGAATTATAAGTACAAAACAGCTGCTGTCCGTTTTTCTTCACTCTTGCCAAACTAACAACAACCCGCGAGAACCCGCTCATGAAGAAACGCCACCTTATTCCCGCCCTGGCCCTGAGTCTGTTCGCTGCCAGCCACCTGCTGGCCGCCGAGAAAACCCTTCGCATCGGCATCGAGGCCGCTTACCCACCGTTTGCGTCCAAGACCGGCGACGGCAAGATCGTCGGCTTCGACTACGACATCGGCAACGCCCTGTGCGCGCAAATGAAGGTCAAGTGCGTGTGGGTTGAAGGTGAGTTCGATGGTTTGATCCCGTCCCTCAAGGTCAAGAAAATCGACCTGGCGCTGTCGTCCATGACCATCAACGAGGACCGCAAGAAGTCGGTGGATTTCACCCACAAATACTACTTCACCTCCTCACGCCTGGTGATGAAGGACGGCGCGGTGGTGGATGACCAGTACGCCAGCCTCAAGGGCAAGAACGTCGGCGTACAGCGCGCCACCACCACCGACCGTTATGCCACCGAGGTGTTCGAACCCAAGGGCATCAACGTCAAGCGCTACAGCAATAACGAAGAAATCTACATGGACCTGGCCGCAGGGCGCCTGGACGCGATTTTTGCCGACACCATCCCCTTGAGTGACTTCCTCTCGATGCCACGCGGCCAGGGTTACGCGTTTGTGGGGCCGGAACTCAAGGATCCGAAATACGTGGGCGAGGGTGCGGGGATTGCGGTGCGCAAGGGCAATGGCGAGTTGGTCAGCGAATTGAATGCGGCCATCGACGGCATTCGTGCCAGCGGTGAATACCAGAAGATTTCACAGCAGTACTTCAAGGCTGATATCTACGGCGACTGACACAGGGAAATGCGCGGTCAATGTGGGAGCTGTCGAGCTCCCACAGGGGGGCGGCGCTGTCTTCAGAAAGGGCTCAACCCTTGAGTTCCTTCAAATGCTTGTAGACCGTCGCCCGCCCCATGCCCAGTACGTTGGCGACATAGTTGGACGCGCTCTTGCCCTTGAACGCGCCTTCGGCGTGTAACGCCAACACCAGTTCACGTTTGTGGTCGCGGGTCAGCAGGTTCAGGCTCAACTGACGCTCACGCAGCCAGCCATGCAGAAAGGTGTTGATGCGCTCCTGCCAATCATCGCGAAACAGCGCGTCCGGCTGGGCGATCAGCTTGCTCGGCGACAGGAACAGATCCAGCGCGGCCTTAGCGTTTTCCAGCAGTGAGATATTCAGGTTGATGCACAGCACGGCCAGCCGGCGACCGTTGTGGTCGTGCAGCACGGTGCTCAGGCTGCGGATTTTCTGGCCGTCCCAGTTGAGCTTTTCATAAGGCCCGATATTCACTTCGCTGACGTCACCGTCGAGCATGTCCTCCAGCGACGAGTCGTCACCCAGGCTGCGTTTGGACAGATTGTTGGCGATGTAGTCGACGGTTTGCGTGCGCAGGTCATGCAGGACCACCTCCGCATGGGGAAAGAACAGCGTGGCGATCGCATCGGCAATCGCACGAAAGTTCTGCATGACGTTGTCGTGTTCAGCGGTGTTCATCAAAGGGGCTCCAGGCGGACGGGGGAGAGCATACCAGCGTCCAGCCCGAACTGTGCGAGGTGCTCGGGCAGCGGCTCGCCGCGCACCAGTGCAGCGCTGGCCTGGCCCATGGCCGGTGAGGTCTGGATGCCGTAACCGCCCTGTGCCGCCACCCAGAACAGCCCCGGTACCTGTGGGTCAAAACCGCTGAGCAAATCCCCATCGGCCACAAAACTGCGCAGGCCGGCCCAGGTGCGCGTCGGGCGGCGGATGGTCAGGGTGGTGGCTTCCTCGATCTGGTAGATGCCCATGGCGATATCCAGCTCTTCGGGTTGCACGTCCTGGGCCTGGACCGGGTCGGCATTGGCGGGCGAGCCGAGGAACATGCCCGCGTCGGGCTTCATGTAGAAGGCTTCGTCAAGGGCCACCAGCATCGGCCAGTCATGGGCATCGACGCCGTCCGGGCCGGCGAAGATAAATGCGGAGCGACGTTTGGGTTGCAAACCGATGGAGGCCGCGCCTGCCAGGCCGCCGATATGGTCGGCCCAGGCGCCGGCAGCATTGATGATGACCGGCGCGGTGAAGGTCCCATCCTGGGTACGCACGTGCCACAGGCCGTCGATGTCGCGGCTCAAGCCCAGCACATGGCTGTCGGTGCGCACTTGGCCATTGTTGCGACGGATGCCGCGCAGGTAGCCCTGGTGCAGGGCGTCGGTATCGATGTCGCACGCCGTTGGGTCATAGATTGCGCCGTGGACTTTTTCCCGGCGCAGGATCGGCAAGCGTTTACAGGCCTCGTCGGCGCTCAAGCGTTGTACCTGTGCCACGGTGGCTTTGGCGCTCAGGTATTGACTGTCGAGTTCGGTCGGGTCGCCGGTGAAATCGACGGTCATTTCGCCCCGCGGAGTGAGCAGTGGGTGTTCGCAGAAACCTGCTGGCGGCTGGTCGAAAAACGCCCGGCTGGCCAGGGTCAGCGCGCGCACTTGCGGGGTGCCGTATGCAGCGGTGTAGAGCGCCGCCGAGCGCCCCGTGGAGTGATAAGCCGGATGGTTTTCGCGCTCCAGCACCAGCACCTTGGCGTGCTGCGACAACCAGAAGCCGGTGGACGCGCCGGCAATGCCGCCGCCGATGATGATGAAGTCTGCGTGATGCATGTGAATCTCCCGATTAGCGCTGGCGTTGGTACAGGGCATTGGCCAATGCAATATCTTCCAGGCCCAGGCCGATAGAGCGGAAAAACACATGGCGCTGAGGGTCCGGGCGCTGCGCCATATCGCTGAGCAGTTCGGGCAGGTCGCCGAGCACCGCACGTTTATCCCAGCCGTGCTGTTCGCTGGCAATCAGCATGTCGCCCGCCGCATCCGGGGTGGTCTGGCGATAATCGCAGTACACCTGCATCTGTTCGAGGCACACGGGAGGCACTTCGTGGGCACGCGGTGCGTTGGTGCTGATGGAGGTGATCAACGCGGGCTTGCTCAGGCGCATCGGGTCGATCACTGGGCCTGCCGATGAGGTGCAGAGCAGAATCACATCGGCATCTTGCAGCGCGGCATCGCAGCTGGCGGCGAGGCTCAGGCGCGGGTCCAGCGCGTTGAGTTGCGCTCGCGTTTCGGCGCTGGCACTGCCAAGGCTTGGGGAATACAGGCGGATGTGCTGCCAGTCACGCAGGTTTTGCACATAGCGCAGGTGTGCCTGGGCGACCTTGCCGCTGCCGATAATCGCCAGGCGCTGCGCCGACAGCGGCGCCAGCGCGTCGACTGCCAATGCGGTGGTGGCGGCCGTGCGTGCGGTGGTCAATTCAGCGGCATCGCACAACAGCAGCGGCTGGCCGCTGTGCATCGACATCAGCAGGGTCCACGCCGTCACCAGCGGGCCCTGTTCACGCACGATGTAGGGCGAGGTCTTGACGCCATACACGCCATCTTCTGCCAGCACTCCCAGGTAATTGATGAAATCTCCCGCGCCTTGGGGAAACTCCACCCACTGCTGCGCCGGCTGCACCGCCTGCCCGGCGGCGAGCTCGCGAAACAGCTTGCGCAGGATAGCGGGCACGTCGATTTGAGCCAGCAAGGTACGGGCCTGGGCCTGGTCGATGATGAGGGGGGGATTGGACATGGACGCCTCTGAATAAACTTATTTGTCCATTATGGACTTTTAGTTTGCGTTCGCAATAACCCATGGAAAAAATCAGATCAATGTGGGAGGGGCGGTGCGACGATTCGACTTGCCCCCGATGGCGGCGGGTCAGTCACAGATGTGCTTCTGACACTCCCTCATCGGGAGCAAGCCCCCTCCCACAGTTTTAACCATGGCGCGCCCAAAGGCGCCACTAACCAATGTGCAATATCGACAGTGAGCAATAGCGAAAACGGCATGTAACACGTGCCACGCTTATTGGAGGAACCTATTCGCTTGGAGGTGCGACTCATCTGACGGCTGATGTAGTTACGAGGGGGGCGCGATCTGTGTACGCAAACTCCACCAGCGCAGCCTGCCCCCTATGATGCAGTCAGGTGGGGTAATCGCAATTGTCTGAAAAAGGTACCTCATCAATGTTCTTGGATGATTTTTCTTCACTGAGCCCCGATTGCTATTTGCCCGGTGATCCCTCGTATTCAGAGATCACGGGCGCACTGGATTTCCCCAGCAACAATACAGCTGACCCTCTCAGCGAAACATCGAGCATTCTGGCCCGACCTCTGTCCCAAGAGGCGCTTTACAATACGATCATCCATGGACCTTTCACGGGCTCTTTGCGCAATACCCTGGAAGAACAGCTGCAGTGTATCGATGCGTATGCCCTCCGGGTTACCGCGCTGATCGATAGCATAGAACGGGGGAACGAAGGTGAGCGCAATATCCGGTTCCAACAGACTCGTCAGTTCCTGGAACCTGCAGGTTACTTTAGCGCCGGATTGTTGGCCGCTGGGTACGACCCCCATGAAAAAATCAGCGTGACATTCAACACTTACGTAGGGAAATGGACGCCGGAGGTAAAAACCAACACGGACACACGCACCTACTTTGCTTGGGAAATAGCAGCTGGCGCGCTAAAGCACGACCGGACATCGGAAGGTGGCCTGGTCAATTTCCGAACAACCCACATCGAGCCACAAGACCGCAGCAGGATCAGTGATCTGGAGGCGTTGGGAGCGCGACTCCAGGGCCATTGGGAAGCTGAGGTAGCCAAGCCAATGAGCGATGAGTCAGGGCCATTGGCCGAGCGCTCGGGCAAAGCGGATGTCTATGTGCTGCGCGGCACCTTGCAAAGCCTGTTAAACGATAAGACTGGCTTCGAACAGTCAAGCGTTGAAACACAAGAGGCGATCTATCGAACGTTATATTGTAACGGCCAAGTCATTATTCCCAATCTCTATGGTTACCCATTGGCAGGCTATGCCTTTATTCCTGACTTGCCCTTTGATGGGAATGTCGAGCATCGACCCAATAAGGGGTTGATGATTGATTTGAAGAGCGGCAAGGCCAGTGAAATATCGGGCGATAGAGGGTTTTCCGAGTGGGCCAAAGAAAATCGCGATCACATCGTCACTCGATTCAATGCCAGCGACAGACAAGGCGGTAAAGACGCGCATTGGCCCAAAGCTGGCGAGGTACTTGATCATTACATTGCGGGCAATCTTGCTACCTATCCGGGGCGTCAAAACATAGTCAAAGACAAGGCTGTGCCGGTGTGGGAAACATTCAATTATACGAAGTCGCGAGGCAGTGATTATTTTTTGAAGCACGGTAGCCTCAGCTCCGGTATTGCCGCAGCGTACCAAGGGTTAAATGCCAATAATGCGGTGTGGAATGACCAGACACAGGTATTTGGCGCCTCGCAGCAACGATGGAAGGCAATAAAAGAAGTATGGGGCAGTACCTTTGGTTATGCGCCCGTCGTTGGCAATCTGGGCCAGATCGTTTTCGGAGTGCACGACTCCATTTATGGCATGACGGCTAATGATCGCGTGGCAGGCAATGCCGCAGCGGCCATTTCAGCTTTGCAGCTGGCGCACGAGCTGTCGCCAGTCGGGCCAGAGGCGCAGGAGCCGCCACTCATACCGTTTAACGCCAGCGCCAATGATCGTTACCAATGGCACCCTGCAGCGCAGCCTAACGAAGTTGAACTGACGCGAATATCAAATGCTCCGGCCACTACGCCGTCCACCCCAGCGCCAACCTTTGCGGGAATGCGCGAGGTGGAGTTCAGGGGCAAGAAGTATTTTGTTGCTGACAAACCCGATGTGGCAGATGGTGAACATTACAAGTTGCGAGTACCCGACGCGCAAGACCCCTCAAAATTGGCATATAGCGGCATTGCCGCCAAGCCGGATGAGGCGGGAGTGTGGACAAGAATGGGCGTCCCGGGTGGGGGGCTGAAAGAATATTTTTCCCGTAAATACAGACAGGCACGGGAAACGTTGGACGCCGTTGCTCAACAACATGCCGACATGGCGCTCCCCGTCAAGGAACACGAGGTAGAGCAGTTTACAAAGACGCTGGTTACACTTATGGGCGAGAGTAATGCGGGTGAGTTCGAATGGATTGAAACCTACACTCACGCGGATTCCGACTTTGTCAACGGACCACTGAGAGCGGGTAAGACCACGCCTGAGCTTGAAGCGTTTCTCGGCGAGTTCAATCAATTGAACCCTTATGAAGGCAAAGCTTATCGCTCGGCTTTTGTTACGGATGAAGGCGCGAAAAGGCTTAAAGATGGTGTTGGGAAAGTGTTCCAGGACCCGGGGGTACAATCTGCTTCGGCGACGGTGCGTAATTCTGCCGAATGGGAAGGATGGGCCAAAGGCGCGGCGAAGCAGCGAACCCATGCCACCCAGCAGGTGGTGTATGTATTTGATGAGTCAGTGCCGAAAATGAATATGTCGACGGACTTTTTGAAGGACCATGTTGCCATAGGTGCTGGAAAGGTTTTGCAGGTGCTGGCTTTCAAAGAGCAGGGCCAAAAGTTGTTTGTGTACCTCGCTTCGCCCTCCAAAATACCGAAGCATGTTTACAATCTATTTGATGGGAAGATCATTTACTGATTGCCTGAGCCCCTCAGTCGGCTGGATGGCGGCATGACTATGTGCGCCACGCCGCCGTTTTGAGGGACTGGCGAATCAGCGCCGTCCTGCCCGCGTACTCACATCCACCCACACCGCCACTACCAAAATGCTGCCCTTGACGATCATCTGCCAGTAACTGTCCACGTCGAGCATCGACATGCCGTTATCCAGGCTGGTAATCACCAATGCTCCGAGCAACGCGCCATACACCGTGCCCGAGCCACCGCGCATCGAGGTGCCGCCAATAAAACATGCGGCGATGGCGTCGAGTTCGCCCATGTTGCCCGCCGACGGTGACCCGGCGGCGAGGCGGGCGGTGTTGACCAGACCGGCGAGGGCGCACATCACGCCCATGATGCCGAAGATCCACAGTTTCACCGCTTGCACATTGATGCCCGACAGGCGCGTGGCTTCCATATTGCTGCCCACCGCATAGACGCGGCGGCCGAACACGGTCTGGCGAGTGACGTAGCTGAAAACGCCGAGCAGCACCAGTAACAACAGCACCGGTACCGGAATGCCGTCGTAGCGGTTCAGCGTGGTGACAAACCCGGCGAGCACCGCACCGATCAGCACCACGCGCAATCCATCACGCACCGGCGAGTGCGCGGCCAAACCATGCAGCGCGCGGTTGCGCCGTTGTTTCCAGGTGAGGAATACCGTCAGGGCAAACAGCAACACCCCGAGCCCGATACCGACGGTGTGGGGCAAATACCCCTGGCCCACATACACCAGCGACGGCGACACCGGTGCAATGGTGGTGCCGCCGGTAATCCCCAGCAAAATCCCGCGAAACGCCAGCATCCCGCCCAGGCCGACGATAAACGAGGGGATGCGCAGATAGGCGGTCATGTAACCGTTGGCCAGGCCGATCATCAACCCGCACAGCGCCACCAGGCTGAGGTTGGCCAGCAGCGGTACGTGATAGACCACGTCCAGAATCGCCGCCAGCCCGCCCAACAGTCCGAGCAACGAACCCACCGACAAATCAATCTCGCCGCTGATAATCACCAGCACCATACCGCACGCCAATATGCCGGTGATCGACATCTGCCGCAGCAGGTTGGACAAGTTGCGCGGCGTGACGAAGCCGCCCTCGGTCTGCCAACTGAAAAACAGCCAGATGAACGCCACCGCGATCACCAGGGCGAGCATTTTGTAGCGGGTGAAAAGCTGTTTGACCTGATTCATCTACGCGGTCTTCCGATTATTAGGGTGTTGGCTGAGCGCAGCGGCGAGCACCTGTTCCTGGGTAAGCCCCTCGTTGATGAAGTCACCGCGCAGTTGGCCGTCGCCGATTACCAGCACGCGGTTGGACACGCCGAGCACTTCGGCCAGCTCCGAGGAAACCATGATGATCGACACACCTTCGGCCGCCAGCGCGCCCATCAGTTTGTAGATCTCATACTTGGCGCCCACATCTACCCCGCGTGTGGGTTCGTCGAGGATCAGCACCTTGGGCTTGGCCATCAGCATTTTCGCGAGCACGGCCTTTTGCTGATTGCCGCCGGACAGGCTGGTGATCGGCAGCAACGGGCTGGCGGTCTTGAGGTGCATACGTGCGATTTGCTGGTCGATGCTGCCCAGTTCGGCCTCAGCGTCGATGCGGCTCAGGTGCGCATAGGTGTCGAGCACAGCCAGGGTGATGTTATGGCCGACGCCCAGGTCGGGAATGATGCCTTGGCGCTTGCGGTCTTCGGGCACCATGCACAACCCGGCGCGGATCGATTTGAGCGGCGTGCGCGTATCGACGATTTGGCCGTCCAGCCACACCTGCGCGCTGTAGCGGCCGGGGTAGGCGCCGAACAGTGCCGACACCAGTTCGGTGCGCCCGGCGCCCACAAGCCCTGCAATGCCGAGGATTTCGCCGCGCTTGAGCACAAACGAAATATCGTCGACGCGCTTGCGCTTGGGGTTGTCGACGTCGTAGCAGGTGACGTTGCGCGCTTCAAAAATCACCTCGCCCACTGCATGGGGCTCGGTGGGGTAGAGGTTGCTCATTTCGCGGCCGACCATTTGGGTGATGATCTGTGCAATGTCCATGTCCGCCATGGCGGTGGTCGCGATGTGCTTGCCGTCGCGGATCACTGCGATGGTGTCGCACACCGCCGCCACTTCATCGAGCTTGTGCGAGATATACACGCAGGCCACGCCCTTGGCCTTGAGGCCCTGGATGATGTCCAGCAGCACTTCGATTTCCGAGCGGGTCAGGGCTGAGGACGGCTCGTCAAGGATCAACAGGCGCGCTTGCTTGTTGAGGGCCTTGGCGATTTCCACCAGTTGCTGGTAGCCGCCGCCGTACTGCGACACTGGCAGCGCCACGTTCATGTCCGGCACCTTGAGTTCGCGCATCAAGGCTTCGGCCCGTTGCAGCATCGCCGGGTAGTTCATGCGCCCGCCGGGCAGGGTCAGCTCGTGGCCCATGAAGATGTTTTCGGCTACCGACAGGTCGGGCACCAGGGTCAGTTCCTGGTGAATGATGACGATGCCGGCGGCCTCGGTTTCGCGAATGGACTGGGCCTTGAGCGGCTGCCCGTCCCAGAGGATTTCGCCCTCCCAGGTGCCGTAGGGGTAGACCGCCGACAGCACCTTCATCAAGGTGGATTTACCGGCACCGTTCTCACCGCACAGCCCGACGCATTCTCCCGGGCGTACCTTGATATCGATGCCATTGAGGGCGTTGACACCGCCAAAGCTTTTGACGATGCCGTTCATTTGCAGCAGGTAGTCGGCGGCCATGGCGGTCATTGCCCGCCGATCTGCTCTTTGGTGTAGAACCCATCCTTCTCCAGTACGTCGATATTGGCTTTGGTCAGCGGCGTTGGGGTGAGCAGGATGGTGTCGACTTTCTTGCTGCCGTTGTCGTACTGCGAGCTGTAGGTCGGCTTTTCGCTGCGCGCCAGTTGCACCGAGAGCTTGGCGGCTTCGGTGGCGATCAGCTTGAGCGGCTTGTAGACGGTCATGGTCTGGGTGCCGTCGATCACGCGCTTGATTGCCGCAAGGTCAGCGTCCTGGCCGGAGATCGGCACCTTGCCCGCCAGCTTCTGTGCGGCCAGGGCCTGGATCGCGCCGCCGGCGGTGGCGTCGTTGGAGGCAACGATGGCATCGATCTTGTTGTCATTACGGGTCAGGGCGTTTTCGACAATGCTCAAGGCTTCGGTAGGGTTCCACTCCTTGACCCACTGCTGGCCGACAATCTTGATGTCGCCCTTGTCGATAGCCGGTTGCAGCACCTTCATCTGGCCTTCGCGCAGCACCTTGGCGTTGTTGTCCGTCGGTGCGCCGCCGAGCAGGAAGTAATTGCCCTTGGGCGCCGCTTGCAGCACGCCGTTGGCCTGCATCTCACCGACTTTTTCGTTATCAAACGAGATGTACGCGTCGATGTCTGCGTTGAGGATCAGGCGGTCGTATGACACCACTTTGATCCCGGCCTTCTTGGCTTCGGCTACGGCGTTGGTCAGCACCGTGGCGTTGAACGGCACGATCACGATCACATCGACGCCACGGGAGATCAGGTTTTCGATTTGCGAGATTTGCTTTTGCTCGTTGGCATCAGCGGACTGCACGAAGACCTTGGCATCAAGTTTTTCCGCGGCGGCGACGAAGTAATCGCGGTCGCGAGACCACCGCTCCAGGCGCAAGTCATCGATGGAAAACCCGATTTTCGGATGGGCCGGATCGGCCATCACCGGCAAGGCGAGCAGGGCCAGGGCAGTGGCGAGCAGGGTGCGTGTGAATGACTTCATGGTGGTGCGTCCTTTTATTGTTGTTGGAAAGACACTAGGTGAAGACTCTCATTGTGGCGAGAAAGCTTGCTCCCTCGCCACAGGACACTCAGGTGTAGATAAACCGATTCACAACCCCCTCAAGCATCTCCTGTCGACCACTCACGGCCTGCGGATTCAGTTCGTGGGCAAACGCATGTTCAGCCAATGATTCCAGGCTGAACTCACCCGCCAGCACCGCCTGGCCCAATGGCTGCTGCCACCCGGCGTAACGCTGGTCCTTGAATTGCTGCAACGTGTCGTTCTGCACCATCGCCGCCGCACGTTCCAGGGCCAGCGCCAGCACATCCATGGCTGCCACATGCCCGTGGAACAGGTCCACCTCGTCCAGGCTTTGGCGGCGCACCTTGGAATCGAAATTGTAGCCACCGTTCTTGAAGCCTCCGGCCTTGAGGATTTCATAGGTGGCCAGGGTCATTTCTTCGACGCTGTTGGGGAACTGGTCGGTGTCCCAGCCGTTCTGCGGGTCGCCGCGGTTGGCGTCGATGCTGCCGAAGATCCCGAGGGACACGGCCGTGGCAATTTCATGATGAAAACTGTGCCCGGCCAGCGTCGCGTGGTTGGCCTCGATGTTCACCTTGATTTCGTTCTCCAGGCCGTACTCATGCAGGAAGCCGAACACCGTGGCACTGTCGTAGTCGTATTGGTGCTTGGTCGGCTCCTGGGGTTTGGGCTCGATCAACAGGTCACCCGTAAAGCCGATCTTGTGCTTGTGCTCCACCACCATGCGCATAAACCGGCCGAGCTGCTCTCGCTCACGCTTGAGGTCGGTGTTGAGCAGGGTTTCATAACCTTCACGGCCGCCCCATAGCACGTAGTTGGCACCCTTGAGACGCAGCGTGGCATTCATCGCACTGAACACCTGCGCGGCGGCGAAGGCGAACACTTCCGGGTCTGGATTACTCGCGGCCCCGGCGGCAAAGCGCGGGTTGCTGAAGCAATTGGCGGTGCCCCACAGCAGCTTGATGCCGGTCTGTTCCTGATGGCGCTCCAGGTGATCGACCATCTGTGCGAAATGGTTGTGGTACTCCTTGAGCGAACTGCCTTCCGGCGCTACGTCGGTGTCGTGAAAGCTGTAGTAGTCGATGCCCAATTTGGAGAAAAACTCAAAGGCCGCCTCCGCTTTGCCGATTGCCACCTCCATCGGATCGCCATTGCGCTGCCATGGGCGTTTGAACGTACCCATGCCAAACATATCCGCTCCCGGCCACACAAAGGTATGCCAGTAACAGGCGGCCATGCGCAGGTGTTCGCGCATGGGTTTGCCGAGGATCAGTTTGTTGGCGTCGTAATGGCGAAAGGCGAGGGGGGATGCGCTGGCAGGGCCTTCGAAGCGAACCTTCTCGACACCGGGGAAGTACGGCATGGCGGTTTCCTTATTGTTCTGGGCGGTGTCTGGATACTAGCAACGGCGCCCTGGCCGCTGATTATGAAAATCACCAAGGTGTAGTGCGATTTTGCACAGCGAGGTCTAGTCTGCACCTACCGGCCCCAAGGACAAAAACAATGAAAACCCTACCGCCCGTGCACCGCATCGCTTTGCTCTTCAACGGCAGCAAAATCTACGACCGCGGCATCATCACCGGTATCGGCAATTACCTGAGCAGCACCCGCGCGTCCTGGGACTTGTTCCTGGAAGAGGATTTTCTCTGCCGTCTGCGCGGTATCGAGCGTTGGCAGGGAGACGGCATCATTGCCGACTTCGATGACCCGTTGATCGGCGAGGCGCTGGCCGGGAGTCGGATACCGGTGGTGGCGGTGGGGGGATCTTACGAGGATGTCAGCGCGTACCCCAAGGGCATTCCCTATGTCGCGACCGATAACCACGCCTTGATGAAGCTGGCCTACGAACACTTGATCGAGGCCGGGCTGACGCGCTTTGCCTGTTTCAGCCTGCCCGAAGCCCAGGCCAATCGTTGGGCGCAGGAGCGTGAGAAAGCCTTTCGCGGCTTGGTGCAACGCGATGGCTTGCCGGTGGAGATCTATCGCGGCCTGGGCACCAGTGCGCCGTTGTGGGACAGCGCGGTGGAGCAGCAGATTGCCTGGCTGCACAGCCTGCCCAAGCCCATCGGTATTATCGCGGTCACCGATGCCCGCGCCCGGCAGTTGTTGCAAGCTTGCCTGACGGCGGGCATTGCGGTGCCGGAGGAGGTGGCGTTGATCGGGATCGACAACGACCCGCTGACCCGCACCCTGACGCGGGTGCCGCTGAGTTCGGTGATCCAGGGCACCGAGACTATGGGCCGTACTGCTGCGGCCTTATTGCATCAGATGCTGCACGGCAAGCCCTGCACCGGCACGCAGGTGCTGGTACCGCCGGACGCGATCAACGTGCAAGCCTCCAGCCTGCATCAGCCCCTGGGCAACCCTTATGTGATGCAGGCATTGCTGTTTATCCGCCAGTACGCGTGCCAGGGGATCAAGACCGACCAGGTCGCCGCCTATGTCGGGGTCTCACGCTCGTCATTGGAAGCGCACTTTCGCAAGGTGCGCGGGTGCAGCGTGCATGACGAAATCCTGCGCTTCAAACTCGCGGCCGCCGCCAAGGGCCTGGAGAACCAGGACCTGGCCATCGCCGACATCGCCGCCCGCTGCGGCTTCACCTCTGCGCAGTACTTGCATACGGTGTTTCGCCGCGAGTTTGGCTGTACGCCACGTCAGTATCAGCAGGGCAGGCCAGTTGCAGCGCCTGTTGCATGTTTGCCAGCTTGATCTGGGTTTCTTCGTACTCATTGGCCGGCAGCGAGCCCTCGACAATCCCACAGCCGGCAAACGCATGGCAGTGCCTGGGGGTGATCAGCGCCGAGCGCAGGGCCACGAGAAAATCGCCATTGCCCTCGGCGTCCAGCCAGCCCACTGGCGCGGCATACCAGCCGCGATCAAAGCCTTCGTGTTCACGGATAAAATCCAGCGCAGGCGCGCGCGGTAAACCGCCGACCGCGGGGGTAGGGTGCAAGGCTTGGATACCGTCCAGCAGGCGCTTGCCGGCGTTGAGCCTCGCGGTGATGGGCGTGCTCAAATGCTGCACGGTGGCAAGTTTCAGCAAGTTGGGGTGCGGCGCGGCGTGCAGGTCGCTGACCTTGTCACCCAAGGCTTGGGTAATGGTCTGCACCACCAGTCGATGCTCGTGCTGCTCTTTCGGGTCGGCCAATAAACGTTTCCCCAGCGCCTGATCTTCATTGGGCTTTAACCCACGACGGGTGCTGCCTGCCAGGGCGTGGGTGGTGAGACGGCCCGCCTCGCAACTGAGCAACCGCTCGGGTGTGGCGCCCATGAAGCAGTGTTCGCCCCGGTGAATCGCGAACAAGTGCGAGGCGTTACGCCGAGCGTGCAGGCGGCCCATCACCGCGCCAGTGTCGAGCGCGGCGTCCAGGTGGTGGTCGATATGCCGCGCCAGCACCACCTTGCTCAAGTCACCCCGGGCGATGGCGTGCAAGGCGGTGTCGACCTTGGCCTGCCATTGATCCCGCGGCAGTGCGACGCGTTCCACTACATGGGGGGCGGGGGCAACGTGGGTGGCTGGGTTGAGCAGTTGTTCAAGGGCGGCCAGGCTTGCTTGCACCAAGGTCGCAGGATCGCTGCCGGGCTCGACCACACGCTGGCAGCGCAGCCAGCGCCCGTGGCTGTCCTCGCTGAGCAACCAGTGGGCAAGGTGGAAGCTGGCATCGGCAAACGGCGCCCAATGGGATGCGCAGGGCTGCTGCTCATCAAAGCGCATACCGCCCAGCAGCAAGGGCGGATGCGGGCCGTCCACCAGCGCATCGGCGCACAGTGCGAACCATTGGCGATCCACTTCGGCCATGCGCTGGGACCCCGAGGCTTCGATCTGCCAGGTGCAGCCGAGGCCGAACAAACTCAAGTCCGGCGAGTGCGCACACCAGAAGAAACCCTGGCGATGGGCCTCGTACAGTGCCAGGGGCGCCAGCGTCGGCGCGGGGTAGGCGCTGACGGCAATAACGGGGCGCTGGTACGCCACCGCCCGTTGGTGCGCGGCCTGGAAGGTCTTGAGCAAATCGGCCGCGTTCATACGCACTGGCTCTTTTTCTGTAGCCAGAAGGCCGTCTGCTCGGCGATGTACCAGTGGATGATCTGGTTGAACAGGCCCTCGACAAACTCGCCATCCAGCCCGACCTCCTGCGCCCACTGCCGGCGCTGGGGCAACATCGCCGCAACGCGATCGGGTGCGGCAATGCTGGCCTGGTCGGGTTTGAATGCGGAGGCGGCCTTGACGTATTGCATGCGCAGGCCGAGGGCGTCGATGATCTGCTTGTCGAGGCTGTCGATGGCATGGCGAATGTCGTGAAGGCCAGTGCAGTGTTCCGGGGTTTTCATCGGGCGTCTCCCTGAAGGTAGGCGGTGCGCTGCAACAGGTGGTCGATCACCGGTCGCGGCTGATGCTTGAGGTAAAAGTGGTCGCCGTCGAACAGGCGGATGTCCGGGGTATGGCGGCTCAGGTCGGCCCAGGCGCGAGCCTGCTCCAGGCTGACTTCGGCGTCATCGCGAGCCAGCAGCACGTCCAGCGGTGCCGTTAACGGCTGCAGGTTCGCGGGGCGCCAGGTTTCGATGGCCTGGTAGTCGCTGCGCAACGCCGGCAGAAACAGCGTGCGTAACTGCGGGTTGGCCCACAGGTCGGCGGCCTGGGTGTCCTGGCGCAGGATGTCGGCAATCAATGCACTGTCGTCCTGGCGATGCAGGTCACTGGCCGGTTGCCGGTGCGGCGGTGCGTGGGCCGAAACAAACACGTGGTCAGGGCCGACACCGCCGGCCTCCAGCAGCGTGCCCGCGGCATAGGCAAGCGCCGCGCCCATGCTGTGGCCGAACAGCCACAGGGGCCGCGCAGGCAAGGCCAGCAACGCTTGGCTGATGTGCTCGGCGAGGGTCGCCAGGCACGGGATATGCGCCTCGTTGAAGCGCTCTTCGCGCCCGGGGTACTGCACCGCCAACAGGTCAATGTCGCCCGGCAAATGCGCGAGCCACGGCCGAAAAAAGCTCGCGCTGCCACCGGCGTGGGGCAGGCACACCAGGCGTGCGCGGGGCTGTTGCCCCTCACGCAATACACGTATCCACGGGCTCATAAGGCCAGCACCTGTTCCGCCAGGGCCTTGCGGTTGACCTTGCCCAGGCGCGTCAGCGGAAACTCGCGCAGCACTTGCAAGCGGTCTGGCAACTTGTAGGCCGCCAGCCCACGCTCGCGCAGCCAGGCGTTGATCGACGCCAGGTCCAATGGCGCGCCGTGGGCCAGTACGCAGGCGCAACTGCGCTCACCCAGCAACTCGTCGGCCAGCGCCACCAACGCCACATCGCGGATCAGCGGATGGCCGAGCAGCAGGTTCTCGATCTCTTCCACCGGAATCTTTTCGCCGCCCCGGTTGATCACATCCTTGCTGCGCCCCTCGACGATCAAATGCCCTTCGGGCAGGCGCCGTACCAGGTCGCCGCTGCGATAAAAGCCATCGGCGGTAAAGGCGCGCTGGTTGTGCTCGCGAGCGTTGTAGTAACCGCGAATGGTGTAGGGCCCGCGCACCAGCAATTCACCGACGGCGCCGGGAGCCACCGGCACATCGTCGGCATCGACAATACGGATCTCATCCGCAGCGGTCAGCGGCAGGCCCTGGGTGTCGAAGACCAGCGCCTGCGGGTCATCCAGCCTGGTAAAACACAGCAATCCTTCGGCCATGCCGTACACCTGTTGCAGGCCACAGCCCAGGGTGGGGCGGATGCGTGCGGCGATCTCGGCCTTGAGGCGCGCGCCACCGACTTGCAGCCATTGCAGGCTGCTGAGGTCGTTGTCGGACCATTGCGCCACTTCCAGCCACAGCAACACCAGTGGCGGAATCAACGCCGTGTGGGTGATGCGTTCGCACTCGATCAGTTCGAAGGCGGTGTCGGGGCTTGGTTCCGGCGCGAGTACCAGGGTGGCGCCGACGCTGAACACCCCGAGTGCCCCCGGCGAGGCCAGCGGGAAGTTATGTGCCACCGGCAGCGCCGCCAGGTAACGGGTGTGGCGGTCGAAACCGCAGGCTTGCGCCGCCAGCCGGGCATTGCACGCATAGTCGTCATGGGTGCGCGGGATCAGCTTGGGCAGGCCAGTGGTGCCGCCGGACAGCAATAGCACCGCTACATCGCGAGCGTCCGGCGCCGGGAACGGGCGAGGCGTGGCGACGCAGTCGGCCAGGGCCACGAACTCCTCGGCCACGCCTACCACCCACACCTGTTGCAGGCTCGACACCTGGCTACGCAACGTACGCGCCAGGGGCCGATAATCGAAGCCCAGGTGCTGGTCGATAATCACATAGGCCACCGCTTGGCTAAGGTGCGCCAAGTGGGCCAATTCATGTTCGCGGTGGGCCGGCAACGCAAACACCGGGATCGCTCCCAGGCGCAACAGAGCGAAGGTCAGGCTGAAAAACTCGGCGATATTGGGCAGTTGCACCAGCACTCGCTGGCCGGCGACCAGCCCGCGCGCGGCGAGGCCGGCGGCCAGGCGGTCGGCGTGTTGGTCCAGCTCGGCGTAGCTCCAGCGTCGGTTGCCGTCCACCAGCGCCTCTTGCTGCGGCGTACGCTGGGCTTGCTCACGCAGCAGTTGGCCCAGTGGCACGCCTTGCCAGTAGCCTTGCTCGCGGTAGCGGCGGATAAAATCTTCGGGCCAGTCTGTGAATCCATCAAGCATGGCTATCTCCATGTGCAGTCGGGCAGCTCAGCAATTGCGCACCGTGTAACGTCAATGGTTGCGCCAGGCCGGCGACTTGCACCGCCTGTACGCCGGTAAATTCGGCGGGTTGCAGGTGCAACATCGGGTCATCGCCCGCGAGCAGGTTGAGGGCGTTGTGATCGGCGGGGCTTACGCCCAGGTGAATGGCCGCCAGCCCCGTGGCGCCGTTGGGATGGATCAGTCGCTGCGGGTGCTGGGAGGGTGAATAGGGCGTGACCAGAAACGGCAGGCGCTCATGCCGTGGGTAAACAAACCGAAAGCGCGTCTGGCTGCCGTCCGCACAGGTGCGTTGCCACTTCACCACACGGCCCATGGCCACGCCGCCGGCCGCCAGGTTTGTCAGACGGGGGGCCAGGGCCAGGTCATCGCAGAGCAGCGCCAGGTCGCAAAACCCCTCACCCTGGGCAGCCCAGCGCAACATGCGCCGCCCGGCGCCACGCCCGGCCAGGCAGTCGATGGGCCACTTGAACAACCAGGCATGACGCGGGGTGGTGAGCAGCTCGATGATCGGCCCGCGGCTGAACCAGATATGCGCATGTTGCGCGCGCGCCTCGGCGGTGGCGTAGATGACCTCGAAACCGGCGGCGCGAAAGTTCGCCACCGCCTGGTGCAGGTCGCGAACCCACAGCAGCACATGGCTGCAGGACGAACGGGATTGGGCAGTGTTCAAAAGGGCAGGGCTCCCACGAGTTGCGCGCTGGGGTCAGCGCCAGGCGGCTGTACGGCGTCGGCGCAGCGATGCAGTTCGGTCATCGGCAGCGCGCGGGGAATCGGCGGTTCAATCAGTTCCGGCATGCCGATCAGGCTGTTCATTTCACGCCAGGCCATCGACACCTCGGTGGCCCACATGCCGCTGCGCAGGCGCTGCGCCGGTTCGGCGATGTCGGCGCACAGCGCATCCAGGGCGAGGCTGACCGCATCGGGCCAGAGCTGGTTGAACACCTGGTGATAGCTGGCGGGTATGTGCGGGTCGAGCACCACCATGCTCGGCCCGGCCAATCGTTCACTGCCTTTGCCTGCCATGATCAGGCGGTCGGTGTCGTCCCGTGGTGCGTGCAGGCGTGGGTTCCACAGCACCGGGCCGTGGGTGTCGCACAGGCTCAGCACGCCGCCTTCACAGCCGACTTCAAGGCGATGCAGCAGGAACGAGTGGTTGTCCGGGTCCTGGGGATGCACCTGGTTTTGCACGCGCAGGCTGATCGGCACGCCATTGAAGCTGGCGTTCAACCGCGTGAAGGGTTGCGCACCGACACTGGCGGCCGGCGCCGCAAATACCCAGGGCCGCAAACCACCGGCCAGGCGCCCGAGAATATCCAGCAACGGGTAGGCCACCTGGCTGTTACAGGCCGCGTCGATATAGGCCAGCCCTTGTTGCTCACGCAGGTACGCGGCTACCGCCAGAAAACGCCGGATCGCAAGGATATTCGGGTACAGCGTATTGACCGCATAGGCCGCCTGGCCCTGACGCGCCGCCTGCATGCACGCGGCGATTTCGCGGTGATGCACCGGGTGTTCCTGCAATACGTGAATGCCACGGCGCAAGAACTGCTGGGCCAGTTCGCTGCCCACGCCACCGGTGGCGCCGGAACGCACCACCACGCAGGCAATGTCGACGCTATCGGGCACCTGCTCGACGGCCTCGTACAGCGCCACCCCGTAGTGATCGGCGCAGGCCTTCGAATAGGCATTGCCACGCGACAGGATACCGACCAATTCATAGCGCTCATGGGTACGAGCCAAGGCTTGAAGATAGATGCGGCCGAACGCGGTGCCGGCGACGATCACGCGTGGACGAGCGCGGCTCATGACCAGGTCACCGGCAGGCAGTGGGCACCGCGAAAGAACGTCGCAGTTTTCCACTGCACCTGCCCGCAGCGTTGCAGGTTGGGCAGGCGTTCTACCAAGGCTTGCAACGCCTCTTGCAGCTCCACCCGCGCCAGCGCCGAGCCGATGCAGTGATGCAGGCCGTGGCCGAAGCCGAAATGGCCGCCGGCATCGCGTTGCAGGTTGAGGGTGTGCGGGTCGGCAAAGCGCGCCGGGTCATGGTTGGCCGCACCGATGGACGCGAAAACGGCTTCGCCCTGGCGAACCAGGGTTTCACCCACCTGGATATCTTCGAGGGCGTAATGCACAAACATCGCCGCCGACGCCAGCGGGATATAGCGCAGCAGTTCTTCCACCGCCTGCGGAATCTGCTCGGGATGGGCCTTGAGTTGTTGCCACTGTTCGGGGTTGTCCAGCAACACCAGAATGAAATTGGGGATCTGCGAAGCACTGCCTTCGTAGCCGGCGACGAGGATGGCGATGCACAACAGCAGCAGTTGGTCTTCGCTCAGGCGCTCGCCTTGGTCATCGGCCTGGGCCAGGGCGGTCATGAAATCGTCCTGAGGCTGACGGCGCCGCTCGGCGACCAGGCCCTTGATGTACTCGGCCAGTTCACCCAAGTGCTGTTGGGTCAACGCGGCGTCTTCGGCGCGGGTCGACAGCAATGAGTCGTTCCATACCTTAAAGCGTTCACGGTCTTGCAGCGGTACGCCCAGCAGCTCGCAAATCAACGCCAGGGGCAACGGTAAGGCATAGTCGCTAACCAAGTCGGCGGGCGGGCCGGCGGCGAGCATACGGTCGATCAACTCATGGGCGTAGGCCCGGGCATGGGGGCGCAGTGCTTCGACGCGCCGCCGGGTAAACGCCTGGGCGGCGCGGGAGCGGATCCGCGTGAGTTGCGGCGGGTCCATCATCACGATGCCGCCGGCAATTCGCGGGAATGCTCGCGGGGCATCGTCGCGGCGAAATGCTTCGCTGCGGCTGAAGCGCCGGTCGCCCAGCACCAGGCGCACATCGTCATAGCGGGTGGCGAGCCAGGCGGGCGCGCCGATGGGCATCTGGATACGCAGCAGGCCTGGTGCTTGCTGGGCATGGCGGTAAGGCTCGGCGAGCTCCAGGTCGGTGAAGGCATTGAAAGGGTAGGCCAGCGGGGTCATGGCAAGTCCTCGGCGGTAGGCAGGTCGGGCAAACGGTCGAGCAGTTCCAGGTGCAGGTCTGGGTGTTCCAGGTGCGCGGCCAGCGCGGCTCGGCTCAAGCGTTGGCAGGGCACTTGGGCGACGAACACACGATGGCCGAGCGACGCCAGCGGGTGGTCGGCGGCGGGCAGGCTGCGATTGCCCTGGAACCCGGCGCGGGCCAGGGCGGTTTGCCATTGGTTGAGGTCGAGGAAGGTACTGCTGCTCAGCGCGCGCTCATCGCTGGCCTGGTTGAGCATGAAAGCCTGGGAGGCCATCACCCAGAACTCCTCCTGGGTCGGCTCGCTGAACACCAGCCAGCCGCCGGGTTTGAGCAAGGCGAGCAGGGTGGCCAGGGAGCGCTCGGTGTCGCGGGCGGCATTCAGCACGCCCCCGGCGACGATCAGGTCCCAACTCTGGGTGCGATAGCCTTGGGCAGGGGCGGGGCAGTCGATATCAAACACCCCGTGGCGCACCCACGGCCAAGCGTGCAGACGCTCGGCGGCCTGCTCGCTGAAGTAGCGCGACACGTCGGTGCAAAGATAGTCCACCGTGACCTTGGCCAGGGCCGGCACCACGGCTTGGGTGGTGGAGCCGGTGCCGGCACCGACTTCCAGCACCCGCAAGGGCTCGGTGCCGCTCTTGCGCGCAGCCCAGGCGCCAATCCAGTGAGCCACGGCGCGATGCTGGTACTGCGCCGCCAGGCTTTCGCGGTACAACGCCGCCGCACGTTCGGTGCGGCCTTCGGGAAACAGCAGGTGCACCGCTGCGCACTCACCGCGCATCAACGCCGGCAACTGGCGAGCGTTGTCGCGCGCGTAATCGAGGGTGGCGCTGCCGCCGGTGTTGCGCGCCCAGTCCAGGCTCAACTGTGCCCAGATGCCCTCCAGGCTGGCGTCGCTCCAGGTGCTGGCGTCGAGGTTGGGATGCAGGTGGTCGCCTTGGCGGCGCAGCAAATCCTCGGCTTGGAGCACGTCGAGCCAGCGTGCGATGAGCGGGCGGTGGCCGGGGGCGATGCCGGCATTGGCGAGGCTGTGCGCCACATCGTTGAGCGGTGCGGGCAGCAGGCCGCACTGCTCCAGGCCATTGAGCATCGACAGCAAAGCGGCGTGGCTCAAGCGCTGGTTCAACTGTACGGCGTCGGTCAGTTGCGTGACGCTGAACTGCTGATCGACGGCGGCTGCGGTCGCGTCCAACTGATCGTCCACTGTCGCCGGTTCGCACGGCTGGGGCACCGCGAACAGCGTCGTGCCGTGCAGCGCCACCGCATTCACCTGGGGATGTTCCAGTGCCCGCTGGCACCAGCGCTGGTGCTCACGCTTGACGCTGACCAGGTCGCGCCCGTCATCGGTAAAACCCTCTACGTGGCAATCGAGCTGCGCCGCTGCCCGTTCCGCCAACTGCCAGTCGCCCGGTCGGAGGCTGATGAACAACAGTTGTTGCAGATGGCTCAGATCACTCAGGGCCAGGGCGGGAAAGTCCAGCAGACGCTCCAGTTGTTCGGCGCTCATCATTACCACCGCCGGACGCTGGCGTTCGAGCACTGCCAGCAAACGGGCCGGGGCCTGTTGATGCAGGCCCAGGTCGGTAAAGACCGGCAAGCGCCAGGGGTGCTTGCCGGCGGGCAGTTCGATCAGCAAGGTGTCGATATTCATGCTCAAACTCCTCTGGCCTGGAACAAGCGCTGCCCCGCAGCAGCGAGCGGTTCGCCCGCGTCAGGCCACACCTCCAGCAACTCAAAACCTGCAACCTGCAAGGCCTGGCGCCACGCGTCGACGGCCATGAAGGCTTCATCGCCAGCACGCAGCGGCGCATCGGCCGGCGGCGACAGCAACAGGTGCATGAAGGTCAGCATCGCCGGGTTGTCGGCGATGGATTCACTGAACAGCAAGACGCCGCCGTCGCGCAGACTGGTGCGGATCTGGCCGAGGCAGTCGGGCAGGTCGCGGGCGTTGTGCAGCGCGTTGCCGGCAATCACCACGTCTTGGCTGCGGGGCGCTATGCCCTGGTCGCTGAAGCGGCGATTGAGATCGAGCAGGCCGAACTGCATCCCCGGCTCAAGACGAAACTGACGCTGGGCCGCACTGGTGAACAGCGGGCTGATGTCGGTAAAGCAATAATCCTTCTCGCGTTCTTGCAGCGCCGTCAGCACCGTAGCGGTGGTGCAACCGGCGCCGCCGCCCAGCTCCAGCACCTGCAGCGGCCCGGCAGCGGCGCTGACTTGCCGCGCCCGGGTGCCCAAAGCGTGATTGACCGCCGCAGTGAAGTGGTTGTGCTGGTAGGCGCCCATCACCTTCACCGGGTCCCCGCCAAGCATCAGCAAGTGGGTGAGGGTGAATTGATCGCGCAGCAGGTCGGGCAGGCATTCGATCACTTGGGTATGCAGGCGCGCCATGCTGTCTGGAAAGCCCAATGCGGCATACAGGCGCGGCAGTTCACCCACTTGCGGGTCATCGGGGGGCACTTGCCAACCCAGGCGTTTACCTTCCTCGTGCAGCAGGCCGGCACGGGTCAACGCGGCCAGCCAGCGGCGTACCACCCAGGCATGACGGGCCGCCGTGCCCAGGGCCTGGTTGATGTGCTCGGCAGTGCGCCACGCCTGCAACGGCAACGCCTGGCTGTGCAGTAACACCTGGGCCATCACGCCCAGGCTCAAGTGTTCCAGCTCGTTCAGGGCGGTGTTCATAGGCAACCTTCTTGGGCGACATGCAGTTGATCGAGCGGGCCGTGCAACAGGTTCAAGCTAAGAATCGCCGAGGTGCACAGCAGGCGCTCCAGGCTGGCGGCGGGCGGCAGGGCCTGGGCCGCTTCATGGCAGCCGGCGCTGATCTCACCCTCCACCACGCTGATCACCGTGATCGCGGCCATGGCTGCGGTGAGCGCCGCATTGCCTGCGCCACTGAGCACCAGGCTGCGGGTCCGGACCTCGCTATCGTGCAGGCCCTCCAGTTGCAGCAGCAGGGTGACGAAGGGCGCCTGGCCGCTGAGATCCAGGCGGCTGGCTTCGCACAACCGCTGCACCGCTTCTGCCCTTGGCAAACCGTGAGCCTGGTCAAACGCCTTGAGCACGTAGCCGTCGGTGATCACGTTGAACCACTGGCCGATGTCCAGGTTCAGGTCCATGGCCAGACGTTCACCCTCAAGGTTCAGGTAGGGCAACAGGTGAACCGAGCCGGGAAAGCACGGCACCGATACCTCGCGCCGGCGCCGTAGTGCGCGGCTGCGACGCCCGTGTTGCCAGGCCGCCAACGGCTCGCTGCTGCCGTCCACCGCACCGTGCAAAAAGTCGTCGGCAGCCACGGCGGTGAAGTGATCGCGCAAGCCGAAATAGCTGGTCAGGCTGCGCACCTGGGTGAATTCCTGCTCGGCCAGCCAGCGCGGCAGCAGGCCGGTGAGCCCCGGTTGCAGGCCTGCGCCCAATATCGCGCAGCGGCCACGCCATTGGGCTGGGTCGAGGTGCATATGACCGGCGGCGTCGACGTAATGCGCGTCGGCCTGCAACGCTGCCAGCGCGGCACGGTCCTGCACGCGCCACGAGGGGCCCGCGCAGTTGAGCAGCACATCGCAACCGCGGGCGAAGGTGGCCAAAGCCTCGGCATCGTTGAAGTCCACTGCGGCCCATTGCAAACGGGCTTGGGGCCATTGCTGCTGGAGAACCTGCACGCAGTGCGCGCCCTTGGCGGCATCGCGCCCGCCCAGGCGCAGATCGTTCACTCCCAGCGTCAACAACGCCTGGGCGCTGGCCAGCCCCACGTCGCCACTGGCGCCCAACACCCCGATCAGCATGGCTGCGCCTCGGCTTTCAAGCGCCAGCCGCCGGCGCGCTGGCGGTCATGCCAGAACCCTGCGTAACGACCGTTTTGGGCAAGTAATTGTGCGTGCGTCCCCGATTCCACCAATCGGCCTTCATCCAGCACCAGTATCTGGTCGGCGGCCATGATGGTGGGCAGGCGGTGGGCGATCACCAGCACTGTGGCGTTTTGCATCAGGGCGTGAATCGCCGTCTGCACGAAGGCTTCGTTGTGCGGGTCCAGGGCTGCCGTGGCTTCATCCAGCAGTACGATGGGCGCCCGCTTGAGCAGGGCCCGGGCCAGGGATACCCGTTGGCGTTCGCCGCCGGACAGCGCCGCGCCACCTTCGCCTACCGGGGTGTTCCAGCCCTGGGGCAGGCGCGCGACGATTTCATCCACACCGGCCAATCGCGCCGCTTCGGCCACTTGCTCGGCGCTGGCGTCCGGGTTGCCGACGCGAATGTTGGCCTCCAGGCTGTCGTCGAACAGGTAGACGTCCTGCATCACCAGGGACAACTGCGCCATCAGCGCTGCGTTGGACAGCTCGCGTACGTCTACACCGCCAACCCTGACGCTGCCCTCGCTGGCATCGAAAAAGCGCATCAACAAGCGGGTGACAGTGGTTTTGCCCGAGCCCGAGGCGCCGACAATCGCGGTCATCGAATGCGCCGGTGCGCTGAAGGTCAGGTTATGCAGCACCTTTGGCCCGCTGGGGTACCCGAAGCTGACCTTGTCGAAGGCCAGGGTGCCGGGTGCCGTCAGCGGTTGGCTCACCGCGGGTTCCGGCAGCGGCGGCTCGCGCAGGATGCCCACCAGTTGCTCCAGGTCGTTAGCGGCCATGCGTAACAGACCACTGCGCGCCGCCGCTTCGGCCAGCGGCCCGACAAAACGTGCCGCCAGCGCGAGCAAGGCGACCAACTGGATGGCGTCGATTTCGCCATGGGCGGCCAGGGCGATGCCCACGCCCACCAGCAACGCAAACGCCAGTTGTACGGTCAGGCCACCGGCCAGCAACTTCGGAAAGGTCTGGGACAGCATCGAGCCGCCCGCGTGTTTCTGCGCCAGGTTGGCGGCCTGCAACGGCGCGTAGCCGTCCTGGGTGCGACCAAAGGCGCGCAGCACTGGCTGGTAGCGGGCGAACTCGACCACGCGGTTACCGGCCAGAGTCGCGGCGGCTTCCACGCGCGCATCATTGCTGCCGATGGCGGCGGCCGACCAGTGATGGGTGAAGTAGATCAGCGGCGCGCACAATGCGGCGGTCAGGCCCAGCCGCCAGTCGAACACGAACAGGGTCAGCGCCACGGTAGCCGGCACAACCACGCCAGACACCACCGGCCCCAGGTAATGGGCAAACAAGCCGGTGACCATCAGTGTGCCGCTGGTGGCACTGCGCGACAGACGCCCGACCTTCTCGGAGTTGAACCAGCCCAGCGGCAGGCTGACCAGGTGCTGGCCAAGGCGGTCATGCAAGGTGGTCAACACCAGCAGCGCCAGGGCAAAGCCCTTCATGGCCTGCTGGTAATGGGCGATGCAGGTCAGCACCACCATCGCCGCCAGGCCAGCCAGCCAGAGGGACGCGCTGTGCAGGTCAGCGGCAAACAGCGCGTGCAGGATCGGCACCAGCAACGCCACGGCCAGCCCTTGCAACACGGCACTGGTCACCAGCCAGGCGAGGTAGCGGTACAGGCGTGCGGCGTGGGCCGGGCCCAATAAAGTCACGAGGCTGCGGATCACAAGGACATCTCCAGGTCGGGGGCGGTGGTTTCGGTGCCGGCGCGCCACAGGCGGGCATAGGTGCCGTTCGCCGCCAGCAATTGCTCGTGAGTACCGTTTTCCAGCACGCGGCCCTGGTCGAGCACCACGATCTGGTCGACGCCGCAGATACTCGCCAGACGGTGGGCAATCACCAGTACCGTGCGGCCGCGGGCCAGGGCAGAGAGGGCATCCTGGATCAGCGCTTCGGATTCGGGGTCGGCGTGGGAGGTGGCTTCATCGAGGATCAGCACCGGCGTATCGGCCAGCAGCGTGCGAGCGATGGACAAGCGCTGGGCTTCACCGCCGGAAAAAATCGCGTCTTCGCCGATCACCGACTGATAGCCGCGGGGCAGGGCGCGGATGCGTTGATGAATCTGCGCGGAGCGTGCCGCGGCCTCGACGTCGGCATCGCTGGCCTCGGGGCGGCCCAGGCGCAGATTGTCGGCGACGGTGCCGTGCACCAGTTGCGCGTCCTGCAACACAAAGCCCACGTGTTGATACAGCTGGCGCGGGTCAATCTCGCGCACATCCACACCACCCACGCAGACCCGCCCGGCGTTGACGTCGTGAAAGCGCGGCACCAACTTGGCCAGGGTCGATTTGCCCGCGCCGGAGGCACCCACCAGCGCAGTGACGCTGCCGGCCGGGCAGTGCAGGTCGACGCCATTGAGGATCAGGTGCTCGGGGTCATAGCCGAACTGCACCTGTTCAAAGCGAATATCACTGCCCTGAGGCATCCTGCACACCTTGGGCGTGGGCAGTTCCTCAACCTCAAGCAGCGCCTCGATGCGGTCGGCGGCCGCGAGGGCAGTGCGCTGGGCAGTGAGGCTCTGGTTGATCACCAGCAACGACTGCGGAATCACCACGGCTACCAGGGTTTCGGCGAACAACTCCAGCGCTGTAATCCAGCCCTGGGCCAGCAACAGGCTGCCCACCCCCAGGCTCACCAACAGAATTACCGGCACGCTCAGGGCCATCGATGAAAACGCTTCCAGGCGCAGCAGCGGCCGCACCCAGCCAGCGTATTGCGTGCTGAACTGGTCGACCGCCTGCTGATAGCTGCGATGGGCCTGGCCCACCTGGCCGAACGCCTTGACCACGGCAATGCCGTGGACAAACTCGACAATTGCCGCGCTGACCCGGGTCATGCTCTTGTCGAGCAACTGCATCTTGGCGCCGAAGCCGCGCATCATCAGGCTGTAGGCCACCGCGTAGATCGGCAGGGTCAGCACCGCCAGCAGCGCCAGGCGCCAGTTCAATGTGGCCAACCAGATCAGCCCTGCCAGCGGGGTGACTATCGCCGCCGTCACTTCCACTGCGTGATGGGCAACCAGGTGGTGCAGGTCTTCCAGGTCGTCCTGCACCACTTTGCGCACCGCGCCGGAGGTGGTGTCGGTGTACCAGCCCAGCGGCACGCGCCCCAGCTTGCGCACCATGGCTTCGCGCAAGCTCGATTGCAGGCGGTGGTCGGCCAGGTGGGTCAGCCACAGCGCGACGCCGCTGGCCATCCAGCCAAGGCTCAGGGCGACCACTACCAGCGCCGCCCACAGCCACAACGTGTGGCTGTGGGCATTGCCGGCCAGCAGCAAGCGGCCCAGTTCGGTCAGGCCGATAAAGGGCACCAGGTTGACCAGCGCACCGACGGCGGCGAATACCACACCGAGGCGGATCAGGCGGTTGACCGGGCGTTTGAGGGTATCGAGTGCGGTGCTCATGAGTTTTTCCGAAGGGCCTCAAGCAGGTGCGCGGTGACGGTGTGCACGTGGGGTGGCTCGATCACGCTGAAGTGGTTGCCCGGCACGTCGATCAGGTTGAATTGCCCCAGGCACGCGTCCTCCCAGAACGGCGCCGCCAGGTGGCCGACGCCGCCGGTGATCCCGAACGATTGCTGCTCCAGACAGCGCAGGTAGGTCATGTTGCCGAGTAACGGCGGCGGATCGAACCGTGCCGCCCGCATACTGTGGCGGCATACGCGGAACAGCGTGGGCACCAGCTCCGGGCCGATGGGCACCCCGGCCTGGCCGGAGGCCAGGCGCGCATACTCGGCCAGGCGCTCTTCCTGGCTGCGCGCCGACTGTTGCTGCACCGCCAATGCCAGCGCGTCCAGGCCCGGGTCGCCGCCCAAGGCAGCCATGGCCCCGGCGGGTACGCGGCGGTTGTCGCGGGCCATCAGCAGGTCGATGGCGCGGTACACGTCGTAGTCTTCGATATGCGCGCCGAACACGGTTTTCACCGGGTCCAGGTTGAGGTTGGGCACGAAGATCGCCTCATAGGCCAGCTCTTCGTCGGTGTCGATAAACATCGGGATACTGTCGATCAGGCTCAGGTCCACCACCTCCATGCCACGTTCCAGCAGGCGCCGGGCGACTTCGGTGGCGAGCAGGCCGCCCAGGCAGTAGCCGATCAACTGGAAGCGCTGATGGCCGTCGGCGATCAAGCGTTCGGTGTAGTCCTGGGCCACGCTTTCGATCAGGCGCTTGGGTTCCAGGGCCAGGTACTGCGCGGTGTCGGCCACCGCAAACCCGATCACCGGGCCGGCCTGCTGAGCGGCGAGTGAGCGGCCCAGGTGCTGGAAATAATCCAGGGTGCCGAGGGCCGCGTGGAACATCACCCGCACCGGGCCGACGTCGCCGCCGCCAAAGGGCACCACCAACGCGTTGCTGTTGGATGAACGCTGGGATTGGCCGGGCTTGACCGCAGACGGTGCGCGTTCTCCATGGTTGAGCAGGCGCGCCAGTGCGCTGACAGTCGGCTCGTTGAGCATCTGCCGCAACAGGGTGTCGTAGCTCAAGCGTTGCGCCTGGGGCAGTTGTTCGCGCAACTGGCCAGCGACGCGGGCGAGGATCAGCGAGTCGGCGCCTTTTTCGTAGAAGCTGTCGTCGGCACCGATCTGCGCCAGGCCCAGGGCCTCGGCCCACACTTGGCAAAGCTGCGCGGTGAGTGGGTCACTGGGTAACTGCTCGCTGCTGGCGGCTTGGGTATCCACGGCGGGGCGCCAACTGGCCAGAGTCTTGCGGTCGACCTTGCCGTTGGCGGTCAAGGGCAGGCGGTCGAGTACTTGCACATGCGCCGGCAGCATGTAGTCCGGCAGGCGTTGCGCGAGAGCGCGGCGCAGGCTGTCGACGCTCAGGCGCTGGAACCCGGCCTTGAAGCGTGCGGCGAACACTTGCATACCCAGGGCCGCCAGCGGGTGGTCGGCGTGGGGCAGGGCCGGCAGGCTTTCGCCGCCGAATGCCTGGATACGCTCACGCCAGGTGTCGGTGCTGCACAAGCCGCTGCGGCCTTGGTCGTGATCGCTGCCTGACGGAGTCATCATGAAGCCCTGGGTCAGTAGAATCTGCGGCCATTCGCCGGTTGGCTCGCTGATCACCAGCCAGCCACCCGGGCTGAGCAGTTCGGTGATCTGGCCGAGGGCGTTGTCGATGTCCTTGACGCTGTTGAGCATGCCCGCGCACAGCACGATATCCACGCTGTTGCTGGCCAGGCCCTGGGGGCGGATGGGCTGATCGATGTCCAGCACGCCATAACGCACCCAGGCGTGGTCGGCAAAGCGTTGCCTGGCCGGCGGCAGGAAAAACGCGGTCATGTCGGTGAACAGGTAATCCACTTCGAGCCCATCGAGCAGGCTGATCACCGGTGCACTGGTGGCTCCGGTGCCCGCGCCGATTTCGAGGATGCGCAGCGGGCCGTCGCCGTCGTGGTGGGTAGCAAGGCGGTTGATCAGCGCAGCGATGCTGTGGTTGTTGTAGCGCGACACGGCATCCCCGCCATACAGCTGCAATGCCAGGTCTTGCTCGCCTTGAGGGAACAACAGGTCGAACGGATTGACCTCCGCGCGCAGCAGTTTCTGCAGTTGCCCGACGTGATTGAGCTGGTAGTCGAGCAGCGTCTGGCTGCACAGCCCGGACGCGACCGCCTGTTCCACCCGGCCCCATGCCAGCGCCGGGTTTGGCGCGCTGTCGAGCAGGCGATAGCGGGACTGTTCACCGTGCAACAGGCCCGCGTCACACAAGGCCGCGAGCCAGCGCCGCACCAGCCAGTGATGGCGGGGCTGCGCTTGCAGGGCCTGCAGGATGGTGGGTGCATCCGGCTCGGCCCACGCGCCGCTGAATAGATCGGCCTTGAGCATCACGTCCAGCATCGAACTCAAGGCTGCACCACTGAGGTCCGCCTGATAGTCGCGTACCTGTTGGGGGTCAAAGCTGCCGACCTGGCTGTCGGCGTAGCGCTGCACCGCCGTCAGCAACGGCGCGCCGGGTAGCGGTTCGGGTTCGGCCCGCGCAGGCGTGACGAAGGCCAGCAGTTCGTCGCTGAACAGGCTGACCGCGCTGTCCACGCCCGGGGTGGAGAGCAGTGCGGCGTCGATTTCGCCCAGTTCCACCCGATGTCCACGGATCTTGACCTGGCCGTCGTTACGGCCGAGGAACTCCAGTTCACCCCCCGGCAGATAGCGGCCACGGTCACCGGTGCGGTACAGGCGCTGACCGTCGAGCGGGTGTGCAAAGAAGCGTGCCTCAGTCAACGCCGGGTCGCCCAGGTAACCCTGGGCCAGGCCGACGCCGGTGATGTACAGGTCACCCGGCACCCAGGTCGGCGCGTCGCGCCATTGGTTGTCCAGCACGCGAAAGCCCTGGTTGGCCAGCGGCAAGCCGTAGGGAATGCTGCGCCATGCGGGGTCAATTGCGCCGATGGGATGCAGGTTGGACCAGATCGAAGCCTCGGTGGCGCCGCCCAGAGCCACCAGGGCCAGGCCCGGCAACAGCGCGTGCAGTTGCGGCGCCAGGTTCAGCGCGATCCAGTCACCCGACAACAACGCCAGGCGCAGACTGTCCAGGGGACGCGGCTCGGCTTGCAGGTAGTGGGCCAGCATCTGCAATTGCGCCGGTACCGAGTTCCACAGCGTCACCTGATGGCGCTGCACCAGCTCGGCCCAGTGCGACGGGTCGGCGCCGCGTGCCGGGTCGGGCAGCACCAGGGTGCCGCCCACCGCGAGGGGGCCGAACAGGTCATACACCGACAAATCGAAACTCAGTTGCGCCAGGCCCAGCACGCGGTCGGCGGCGTTGACCGCAAAGCGCCGGTTGATGTCCTGCACGGTATTGAGCGCAGCGCGATGGCTGATCATCACGCCCTTGGGTTCACCGGTGGAGCCTGAGGTGTAGATCACATAAGCGAGATCGTCGGGGCTGCCGTGCGGTGCCGGGAAGTCCGAAGTGGTCGGCGCCAGTTGATCCACGGCATGCCAGTGCAAGCCCTCCGGCAATGGCGTGTGGGGCAGGGCCTGGGACTGGCCGAGCACGTGGCGCACCTTGGCGCTGTGCAGCACGCGGTCGCGGCGAGCGGCCGGGGCATGGCTGTCCAGAGGCAGGTAGGCGGCGCCGGCCAGCAGTACGCCGTAGGCCGCCACCACTTGGTCACGGCCCTTCGGCATCAGGATCGCCACCGGTTCCTGGGCGCGGCAACCGGCGGCGCTGAGGGCAGCAGCGACTGCCAAGGCACGCTCCATCAGGGCGGCGTAGGTCAGGCTGCCGTGGGCATCGATCACTGCCAGGGCCTGCGGCTGTTCCCAGGCCATGCTCAGCAGGCTGTCATGCAGGCGGCCGGTGGGCAGCGACGCGGCGGTGGCATTGGCGGCCAGGCGCTCACGTTGTTGCCAGGCCGGCAACGGCACTTGCATGGGGTGGTCCCAGGCGGCCGGGTCGAGGGCCAGTAACTGTAACTCGGCGACGAATGCCTGCTGCATGTCTTCGATCAGGCCGTCGGGGAACACGCCTTGGCGCACATCCCAGTGGATGTGCAAACCCTGCGCGTCGTCCATCACCTGGCAGTCGAGGGTCACCTGCGGAGTTTGGGTGATGCCGTGGCCGACCTGTCGCTGGCTGGCGGGAGGTGGTTCGATCGCCAGGCCGATAGCACTGGTGAACACCACCGGCATGGACGCCGCTTCACGCCCGCGCCGGCGACCGATTTCGCGCATCACCTGGATGCCGGAAAACAGCCGGTGCTCCAGGTCGGCAAACAGTTGATTGCCCAGTTGGCGTGCCTGGCTGGTGAAATCCTGGCCCTGGGGATCATTGACCTGCAACAGGCTGACCGAGGTGAAATCCCCCACCAGTTGACCCACTTGCGGATGCAGCGGCAAGCGGTTGAGCAGTGTCAGATTGAGGCTGAAGGTGGGTTGCTGGCTCCAGCGTTGCAAGGTGCCCACGTAGGCGCTGAGCACCACGATGGACGGGGTAAGGCCGAGGGCGCCGGCGGCGCTTTTCAAGGCTGCCCATGACTGTGCGTCGAGTTGCGCGCAGTGGCGCTGGAAGCGCGGCACGCTGGTGTTTTCGCCGCTCAGGGGCGCCGGCAGTTGCGGGGCGGGGGGCAGTTCATCGATACGCGCCATCCAGTAGTCACGGTCGCGTTGGTGGCGGCTGCCTTCGAGCAGGCTCCGTTCGGCCAGCAGGTAGTCGCGAAAGGTGATGTCCAGGTTGGGCAAGCTGGCCTGGGGGTCGTGCAGTAGCTGTTCCAGTTCATTGAACAGCAGTTGCGCGCTGGCCCAGTCGGCGATCAATGAGTCCATGGAGAAGTGCAGGGTGTCGCCGCTGTCACTGCGGCTCAGGCGCAATTCGAACAGCGGCCAGATATCGGTAGGGTAGAGCTTCTGCTCCATGGCCTCACGTATCTGCTGCACGGCGTGCTGGTGTTGTTCACGAGTGGCGCCGCGCAGGTCGGCGACGTCCACCGGGTAATGGGCGACTTCGGCCAGCACGCGCTGGGAGCCTTCGCTGGCGATCACCGCGCGCAGCATGTCGTGCCGGGCAATCAGGCGGTTCCAGGCGTGTTCGACCTGCTGCGGGTCGAGGCTCGGCCAGCTCAGTTCGAGGTAACCGTGGCAGGCCACGTTGCCGTAGCCGAATGATGACTGGCGGCCGAGCAGGTAGGCGTTCTGCACATCGGTGAGCGGGAACGGCGCGTGGCGCTGTGCCGGGTCGGCCATTACCTGGGGCCGCTCCTGGGTTTGCAGCAGGTGCAGGATCTGCTGCTTGTGCTCGCGCAGTTGCGCCAGGCGCTCGGCGTCGAGCAGGCCCTGGGGCGCGCGGAATTTGAGTTGACCATCCTGGGGCCAGAGTTCGACGCCCAGGGACTTGAGTTCGCTTAACAGTTTGGCGGCGGGCATGGGGGCAGCTCCTGGGATAAGGGCAGGTTGCGCGGGCATCAGATGACGCCCTCTTCAACGGTGTGCGGGGTGGGTTGGCGCTCTACCGCGTGGGCCACTTCCATCAGGCTGGCGGCGCCGAACAACTGGCCCATGGGCAATTCCAGGCCAACACGGCTGCGCAGCATTTCGAGAAACCGCGTGGCCAGCAGGCTGTCGCCGCCCAGGCGGAAAAAATTGTCGTGGCGCGACACGCTGGGCACGTTGAGCAACTGCTGCCACAGCTCGGCGACCAGTTGCTCTGCGGCGCTCAGCGGGGCTTCATCCACGACGCAGTGGGACCGGGCAGCCGCCAATGGCGCAAGCAAGGCACGGCGATCCACCTTGCCATTGCTGCTCAGGGGCAAGTGTTCCAGCACCAGGATCTGTTCCGGGCGCATATAGGCGGGCAGGCATTGCACCAGGTGCTTGGCCAGCACCTCGGCGCAGGTGCTGGCGGTGACAGCAGCCAGCAGGCGCTGATCCTCGACCAGCACCACGGCACGGTTCACGCAGGGATGACGGGCCAGCGCGGCTTCGATTTCCCCCAGCTCGATACGATGGCCGTGAATCTTCACCTGGGTGTCGGCACGCCCGAGAAACTCCAGCAACCCGCCTGGGTGGTAGCGGCCCAGGTCGCCGGTGCGGTACCAACCCTCGACAAAGCGCTCGGCATTCAATTGCGGCGCATGGCGATAGCCGCGTGCGACGCCGGCGCCGCCAATCCACAACTCGCCCGTGACCCAGTCCGGGCAGTCGCGGCCAAGGGCGTCGACCACGCGGTAAGCCTGGTTCGCCAGCGGCACGCCGTAGGGGATCGAGCGCCAGCCCGGCAACAGTTGCCGTACCTCGTAATGGTTGGACCAGATCGCCGCTTCGGTGGCGCCGCCCAGGGCGATAAAGCGGCAATCCGGGGCTTGTTGGCGCAGGCGTTGCGGCAGGTCGAGGCCGATCCAGTCGCCCGACAGCAGGGCCACCTTCAGCGCCAGGGGTTGGCGCTCAAGGGCGTTGGCTTCCAGCAGCATGTCGAGTAGCGCCGGTACGCTGTTCCACAGGCTCACGCGGTGGTGTCGCAGGGCCTTGAGCCAGGCGCGGGCGTCGCGGCGCTGGTCTTCGTCGATCAACACCAGAGCGGCGCCCACCGAGAGCAGGCCGAACACGTCATACACCGACAGGTCGAAGTCCAGCGCCGACAGCGCCAGACCGCGGTCCGACGCGTCGATGCCGTAGCAGCGGTTGATCTCGGCCACGGTGTTCATGGCGGCGCGGTGGGTGATTTCCACGCCCTTGGGCTGGCCGGTGGAGCCGGAGGTGTAAATCACGTAGGCCAGTTGGTTGGCGCACACGGCCAGCGGTGCCAATAGCGGTTCGGCGCTTTGCGCCTGGGACGGCTTGAGATGCTTGACGCCTGGCAGCTGTGGGTCGTGCTCGGCGAGGATCAGGCTGACGCCGGCCTGTTGCAGGATGCGCTGGCAACGCTGCAACGGCTGGTCGACACCCACTGGCAGGTAGGCGGCGCCGGCGGCCAGCACGCCCAATACACTCGCGATCTGTTGCGGGCCCTTGGCCAGGGACACCGCCACCAGGTCACCGGCTGTCACCCCTGCGTCCATCAGGCTACGGGCGATGCGCAACGCCCGTTCGGCCAGTTCGCCGTAGCTCAGGCTGTCATGCTCACCCCACAACAGCGCAGGGCGATGCGGGGCGTGGTGCGCATGCTGGAAAAAGCCCTGATGCAAGGTCGGATCACCCGGCACGCCGGGGCCGGGTGCATTCAGCTGGGCGCGCAGTTGCGCCTGGGCCAGGGGCAGCAAGTCTGGCGGCGCGTCGTCCCAGGCGTGTTCGGCCAGCCAGTGGAGGCTGCGCAGGTAGGCGTCGAACATGGCTTCGACCAGCCCTTCGGGGAACAGGCCGACCACGCGGTCCCAGTTCAGGGCGATGCCGCCGTCGGCTTCCACCACCTGATGATCGAGCCATACCTGTGGGGTTTGGGTCAGGCCGAATACCTGCCGGGCGAACGGCCCGTCTACCGGTGCGGCGGTGCCATCCGGCACCCCCAGGGCACTGGTGAAGACCACCGGCATGTTGACCTGCTGTTCGCCGCGTTGCCGCGCCAGTTGACGCAGCAAGCTCACCGAACCGATGCAGCGGTGTTCCAGCGCATCGCCGAGTTGCTGCTGGGTGCGCCGTGCGCGGTCGATCCAGCGTTCGCCGACCTTGGGCGCATAGCCGAGCAGGGTCAGGGAGGTGAAATCGCCCATGACCTGATCGATCTGCGGATGCACCGGCCGGCGGTCAAACAGGGTCAGGTTGAGACTCAGGTCGGGGCGCGCACTCCAGCGCCCGAGGGTTTCGGCAAACGCGCAGAGCAGTACCGCCGAAGCAGTCAGGCCGTGTTGCTGGGCCTTGGCCAGGATCGCTTGCCAGGCATCGGCCTTGACCTGCCCTTGCAGGCGCTCGAAGCGCGGTTGGCCCAGGTTGGCGGGGTCGTTTGCCAGGGGCAGTTGCGGGTGCGTCGGCAACGTGGGCAGGCGTTCCTGCCAGAACTGTTGCGCGGCGTGCAATTCGTCAGGTTCCACATGGGATTGCACTTGATAGTCGCGAAATGAAAGCTGCAGCGGTGCCAGGGCCAGCGTCGGCTCGCGGTACAACGCGTCGAGTTCGGCATAGAAACGCAGGATGCTCAGGGCATCAAGAATCAGGTTGTCCAGGCTGATCGCCAGCCGCGTGTGCCGGCCCTGGGTCACGGCCTGCACATCGAACAGCGGCCATTGGGCGGGATCGAACACGCGGTGGGCACAGTGTTCGCGCAGGTCTTCAAGGCAGGCGTAGCGCTGGCCGATCACGAAGGTGGGCACCTGGGGGAGGATGCGTGCCTGGCCTGTGTGGTCGAACACCGTGCGCAGCGTTTCGTGGCGTTCGATCAGGCGTGCCAATGCGTGTTGCAGGCGTGGCAGGTCGAGGTCTTCGACGTCGTATTCGCGGTAGAAGTGGCAGCTCACGCCGCCCAATACCAGGCTGGGGTCGCGGCCCAGCCAGTAGGCTTGCTGCACCTCGGTCATGGGGAAGGGCGCGTGACGTTGGTCGAGGTCCGGTACCACGGTGCGTTGTGTTTCGGCCTGGGCCTGTTGATGCAGGCCTGTGCAGAACTGCGCCAGCACCGGCTTGGCAAACACCTGGGCGATCCGTGCGCCCCCCAGCCCTTGTTCGGCCAGCAGGCGCACCAGGCGCGTGGCGCTCAGGGAGTCGCCACCGAGGGCAAAGAAGTTGTGCTCACGGCAGACCTCGCCACAGCCGAGCAATTGCTGCCAGGCGCGGGCCACCTGTTGTTCGATGGCTCCGCAGGGCGGCGACAGCTGGGCAGGGACGGCGCTGCCGTGGTCGGCCAGCCAGCCGTTGAGTGCGTTGCGATCCACCTTGCCATTGCTTGTCAGGGGCCACTGCGCGCAGCCGAGGATCAGGCTGGGAATCATATAGGCCGGCAGGCGCTCGGCCAGGTCCGGCAGCTCCAGCACTGTGGGCTGCTCCGGGCCATTTGCAAGGCGCACCACCGCTGCCAGGTGCTGGCCGACCAGCAGCGCCACCGCCTGTTCGACGCCGGGGCACGCCAGCAGCGCCTGTTCTACTTCACCGGCTTCGATGCGGTAGCCATGCAATTTGAGTTGGAAGTCTGTGCGCCCCAGAAACTCGACCGTGCCGTCGGGGTGGTAGCGCGCACTGTCGCCGGTGCGGTACCAACGCAGGCCCTGGTACTGCACAAATCGTTCGGCGCTGCGTACCGGGTCGCCACGGTAACCCTCGGCCACCCCGGCGCCGCCGATCCACAGTTCACCGGCCACCCAATCCGGGCAGTCATGGCCATGCCGGTCGACGATGCGCAGGCTGACGTTATCCAGCGGCTTGCCGTAGGGCAGGCAATGCCAGTGCAGTGCCTGGCCGGGGGCGACTTCGAACAGCGTCGAGTGAATCGCCGCTTCCGTTGCGCCGCCCAGGGCCATGAAGCGGCAACCGGGCGCCTGGGCCCACAGACGTGGCGCCAACTGCGGCGCGACCTTGTCACCACCGAGCAATACAGCGCGCAGGGGCAGTGGGGCGTCGGCGCAACTCAGCAACATGTCGAGTAGCGCCGGCACGCAATTGAGCACAGTGGCGCGGTGCTGCACGGCCAGTTCACGCCAGCGTGGGGCGTCGCGTTGCAATTGGGGCTCGATGAGGATCACCGCCGCGCCGTTGGCCAGCGCGGCAAACAGGTCAAACACCGACAGGTCGAATTCCAGCGCGGAGAGCGCCAGGATTCGGTCTTCGCCATTGAGCTGCAAACGCCGTTGCAGGTCTTCCAGGGTGTTGGCGGCGGCCAGGTGGCTGATCTCTACGCCCTTGGGCTCACCAGTGGAGCCGGAGGTATATAGAACATAGGCCAGGTCGCTGATCGCACCGGGGCGCGGCGCTTGCAACGCGGTGTCGGCGTGCGGCAAGCGGGTGAGCAGCAAGCGTGCGCCGGACGACTGGCAGATCTTGCGGCAACGCCCCTCGGGCTGGTCAGCGCCGATGGGCAGGTAGGTGGCGCTGCACGCCAGGATGCCCAGCACAGCGATCACCTGCTCGGGGCCTTTGGGCAGTTGCAACGCCACGATGTCACCGCGCAGCACGCCCTGGCCTTCGAGGTAGGCCGCTACGGCGAGGGCTCGCTCGGCCAGCTCGCCGTAGCTGATGATGTGGTTGCCGTGCAGCAGTGCGGGCCGGGCGGGCGTCAACTGCGCCTGGGTGAAAAAACCTTCGTGCAGGCGTGTCACCGGTAATGCTGTGCGCTGGCCCTGGGTGGCGCGGCGTACGTCAAGCTGGCTGGCGGGAACCAGCGCCGGCACCGTCTGATCCCAGGCCGCAGCATCATGGCACAGGCGCTGCAACAGGCCGGTATAGGCATCGAACAGGCCATCGAGCACCCCCTCGGCGAACAACCCTTCGCGGGCGTCGAGGTTGACCAGAATGCCGCCGTCCAGCTCGGTGACCTGGGCGTCCAGCCACACCTGCGGGCCCTGGGAAATGATCCAGGCCGGCTGGCCGAAACTCTCCTGCACGCCCTCGGCGAACAGTTCCCCCAGGCCCAGCGCGCTGGTGTACACCACCGGCGCCAGCACTTGCTCGCCGCGATGGCGGGACAGTTCACGCAACACCTCCAGGCCGGAAAACGCACTGTGTGCGGCATCGCCATGAAAGCGTCGTTGCAGCGCCGTGGCTCGGGCGGCGAAGGTGCCGGTCATGCGGCCGTCCCAGGCCAGCAGGATCGAGGAGGTGAAGTCGCCGACCAGGCGCTCGACATCGGTATGCAAAGGCATGCGGTTGAACAACGGCAGGTTGAGCAGCAGCTCAGGCGTCTCGCACCAGGCGCCAAGGGCTTCGCAAAACACCGCGGCCAGGGCCATGGCCGGGGTGAGGGCGTGCTCGCGGGCGTGGCGTTCGAACGCCTGGCGTTGGGACGGCGACAACCAGTGGTGACGGCGGCGCACCTGGCGCTCATCGCCCTGGCTCTTGATGGGCAAGCGTGGGGCGCCGGGCAAGGCGTCCAGGCGCTGCAACCAGTAGTCGCGGGCGTGTCGATGGCGCTCGCGGTGCTCGGGGCTGGCGTGCTCCAGGCGCAGGTCGGCCAGGTAACGCGGGAAGCTGTAATCCAGCGCGGGCAGCGGCTGTAGGCGGTACAGCTGCACCAGGTCGCCGAGCAGGGTACGCAGGCTCAAGGCGTCGGCGGCGAGCATGTCGAGGTTCAGGTGCAGGCGCGTGCCCTGGGGCAACAGTGATAACTGGATGTCCAGCACCTGGCCGTGTTCCACGGCCAACTGACGATGGGAAAGTTCGGCGCGCAAGACGTGCAGATGGTGTTGCCGCTGTTCGGCATCGGCCTGGCGCAGGTCATGCACTTTAAGCCCCGGCCATGGACTGCGGGGCAGGATCTGCTGGCGGCCATCGTCGAGGAACTGCGCCCGCAACATGGGGTGGCGGGCCAACAAGGCGTGCACGGCGGCTTCCAGGCGGGCCGGGTCAACGTCGTGACCGTCGAATTCGTTATAGAAGTGTGCAGCCACACCACCCAGTGCCTGGCCAGGGGCACGGCCGATCCAGTACGCATGTTGCATGGGGGCCAGTTCGAAAGGCTGGCCATCGTCGGCGCTGTGATTGACGGGCGCGGCAGGAGCCGGCGCGGTGTCGAGCAGGGCCAGCCAGGCGCACAGGCGCGGGTCGGCCACCAGCTCGGCGAAACGTGCGGCCAGACCCTGACGCCGCCATTGGCCTGCCAGGCGGATCAGGGTGACCGAATCCAGGCCCCATTCGATCAGGTTGGCCTCCAGAGGTATCTGCTCGGCAGGCTGCCCCAGGGCTTCGGACAGGGAACGGCGCAGCAGGGTTAGGGTTGAGGTGCTGGGAGTGGCCATGGCTCAACGTCTTCTCATCGCTAGGGCCCGGACCGGCGTTGGCCCAGGCGCTGAGGGGCAGGTAATTGCGTGGAAGGAGATGCTAGTCATTCTCATTGTCTCGACTACCCGGATCGAATCGTTTTTGCCCCGTATCCGTTTCCCTTGCGCGGTTTCGGGCGTGTGAGGGGTGGGGCATAACGCCGATCAGCGTGCGGGATACGGTTGGAAAATGACTTGAATCGGGTAGAGCCGCGCCGCCGCCCTTGACTACCGTCGCTCGCCGCCCTTTTGCAGGGCTTGTCCTTGAGGGAGTTGTGGATGTCAGTCGATTCGGGTTTGCAGGTGCGCGGTTTGTGCAAGCGCTACAACAATGGCGTTGAGGCGCTGCGCGGCGTTGACCTGAATGTGGGGCCGGGCATGTACGGTTTGCTCGGCCCCAATGGCGCGGGCAAAAGCAGCCTGATGCGCACCCTGGCGACCTTGCAGCAGCCGGACGCCGGCAGCATCCACCTGGATGGTGTGGATGTGTTGGCCGACGCCGAGCATTTGCGTCGTCGCCTGGGTTACTTGCCACAGCAGCTGGGGGCGTATCCGGGGGTGAGTGCGCGGGATTTGCTTGATCGGTTTGCCTGGCTCAAGGGGCGTACCGACACTCGCCAGCGCCGCGAGGAAGTCGAGGGCTTGCTGGCCAAGGTCAACCTGCAGGAAGCCGCGCACCGGGCGCTGGCCACGTATTCGGGCGGCATGTTGCGTCGCTTCGGCATCGCCATGGCCCTGATCGGCTCGCCGCGCTTGCTGATCGTCGATGAGCCGACCGCCGGGCTCGACCCGGCCGAGCGCAACCGTTTTCACCGAGTGTTGGCGGATGTGGCGGCCGAGTCCATCGTGTTGCTCTCGACCCATATCGTTGAAGACGTCGAGAACCTGTGCAGCCGCCTGGCGGTGCTGGCCGCTGGGCAGATTATTGTCGAAGGGCGCCCGGCGGATTTGCTCGAGGCTGAGCAGGGCCGTTTATGGGAGGCGTCGTTCGGTCGTGGTGAGCCGCTGCCCGACGCCTTGCATGTGGCGGCGAGCCCCGACGGCAGCCGCGTGATCGTGCACGGCGAACGTCCGGCTGATCCGCGCTTCAGGCCCCACGCGCCGCGCCTGGAAGACATCTATTACCTGGCGCTGGCCCAGGCTGGCGAGGCAGTCGCGGCATGAATACCTTTGCTCTTCTGATGCGCGAGGCCTGGGTGCAAGTGCGCGCCGGGCTGCGCAGCGGCATTCCACTCCTGGTGTTCCTGGGCCTCACCGGCTATTTGCTGATGTCCCTGACCAATGCCGACTATGTGCAGAAAATGGGCGCCAGCGACATCGCACGCAATGCGCCGAGCCTGATCTACCTGATGTCGTGCGGGTGCATGTTTTTCCTGTTTTTCGCCTGGGCCTGGGTGTTCGCCCAACCGGCACTGCGCGACCGCGAGGCGCAATTGGAAGAGGTGCTGCTGGCCTTGCCGCTGTCGCTGCCGGCGCTGCTGTGGGGGCGCTTTATCGGCGCGGCGCTGGTGGGTGGCTTGCTCGCCAGTTCGCTGATCGTGGGCTTTCTGGTCAGCCCGGTACTGGGCTGGCTCGGCTGGGTGCCGGCCGCGAGTATCGGTGCACCGATGTGGTCGGCGCTGGGGTTTGCCTGGGTTGCGTTGCTGTTGCCGGTCAGCACCGGGGTTGGGGCCTTGTATTACCTGCTGGCCTTGCGCAGTCGTGGCCTGGCGGCACCGTTTGGGTTGGCGACGGTGTTGATGCTGCTGTGGATGTTTGCCGTGGTGGTGCTCAAGGGTGGACATATCAACCCGCTGTTGGCTGCCAGCCTGGACCCGTCGCTGTTCACCTTTGCCCAGGCCCAGGTCGAGACCTGGAGCGCCGCGCAGAAATCCCAATCGCTGTTGGCCTTGACCCCGGGGTTCTGGCTTAACCGGCTGTTGTGGTGCGTTGTGCCGCTGCTGTTATTGGCCGCTGTATTGGCGCGCACCACGCGCCAGGGCTTGATGGGCAAACGCAGCGGGGCAGTGCTGGCGGAGCCGCCGATGTTACTGGCAGGCGCAGTGACCTTGCCTGGCCCGCTGACCCATAGCCAATGGTCGCGCGCCCTGGGGCATGAGGCACGTTGGCAGGTACGCCAGCTGTTTGCCCGGCGCCTCTGGTGGGTGGCGCTCGGCTTGCTGTTGGTGATGGGTGTGCTCAGTGGCTTTGTCCACGGCGTGTGGCATGCGCGAGGACCGATGGTGCCCCGGGCGGACCTGACCCTGCCGTTGTTGTCGAGTGCGTTGTTCCTGGTGATCGCCTTTATCGTTGCGGCGCTGGTTGGGCTGGTGTGCCGGCGCGATGACGTCGAAGGGTTTGGCGCTATGTTGCAGGCAACTGCGGCCCCGGCGTGGTTGCGATTGCTGGGGCGGGTGGCTTGTGTGCTGCTGGCGACCCTGACGCTTGCGCTGGTGCCGGGCCTGGCCAGCTTGCTGATCAGTGCGATTGCCGCGCCCGACAGCCTGGCGCCGGGCTTTGTGCTGGTGTATCAGGCGTTGGTGTTCGCGCCTCCATTGGTGGAGCTGGCGATGCTCACAGTGCTGGTGCATGCGCTGATCCGCCGATCCGGGCTGGCGTATGCCGCCTCGATGCTGCTGACGTTTTTCCTGGTACTCAACCATGAGTTGGGCCTGGTCACCTATCCGCCCTATGCCATGGCGATCCCTGCGCATGTAGGCGTGTCACTGCTGACCGGCTGGGCGCCGTGGCTGGCTTTTCTGACGACTTTGGCCGGTTGGAAGCTGGCCGGTTGCCTGGTCATGCTCGCGATCGCGGCACTGGCCTTGCCCCGTGGGCCGGAGCGTCGTCGATTGAGCGACGTGCGCCGCGGCTTGCTCGGCTTGCCCGGTGTGTTGCTGGCTCTGGGTGCTGTCGGCTTGCTTGGCAGCGGCGTGTTGTTGCAGCGGCATTTGGTGGAGCAGGGCGATTACCAGTCTGTCGCCGAGCAACGCGCCGAACGCGCCGACTGGGAGCGGCGCTGGCTGCCCGGGGCGAGTGCCTGGCAGGTGGCGGGCGGGCAGTTGCAGGTGCAGGTCGATTCGGCCGCACGGCAGGTGGTGGGCCAGTGGACGTTGGATGGGGTGCTCACTACCGGCCTCGATGCCGAGTTGCCACCGGGTATGCAGGTGACCGCGGTCAGCGTGATGGGGCGCCCCGTTGTGTTTGAACACGCCACCGAGCACCTGCGGGTGCCGTTGGAGGGGTGCGCAGCGAGCGGTTGTCAGGTGGTGTTGAACTGGACGGTGAGTGCTGACGGCTGGCCTGCCGAGGGTGAAGCATTCTGGCTTGGGCCTCAGGGTGTGTGGCTGCAAGCGCACCGTGTGGTGCCACGCTTGGGCCTGGACAGCGAGCGGTTGTTGCGGGCACCGGCCCAGCGCAGCGAAGCCGGGTTGCCGACAGCGGTGCCCCGGTTGCCGACGGGCGCTGCGGTGGCGGTGGATGCCGTTGCACCGGCCGGGCACTGGCAATGGCAGCTTGAGGTCGATGGCCAGGCCATTACCGGCAGCAGCGAGGGGCCGCTGGACTTTGCCTATGCCACGTCGGCTCAGAAGGATATCAGCCGCGAGCACACCGCCCGTGAAGTGCAGGAGGACCTGGACGCGATGAGCGCCTGTGTGGCGCGGCGCCTGGGCAGCCGTCCCAGCGTCGAACAACTGAGTCAGTGGCCTGTCGGCATGGGTGCCAGCCGTCTGAGTCATGGCCATTTACTGCTTGGCCAGTCACCCAATTGGGACGTGGCGCCGACAGGCGTCGGGCGCTGGACGCGCCGTGCCCATATCGCCGAACTGCTTGCCCGCCAATCGCTGGTCGAGGCGAGCAACCTGCGCCAAACCCCCGGCTACCTGTGGCTCAGCCAGGGTGTGGCAGGTGCGCTGGGCCTGCTGTGTGTGGAGGACATCGACGGTGCTGATGCCCGTGCAGCGCTGGTCAAGCTGATGGCCGACGACCTGACCCGTGCCCTGGGCAACGACGGTGAGCCCGTCGGCACCCTGGCCGATGCCCGCGAACAGGGGTGGGCCGCCAGTTATGCCGCACTGGTCAGCCTTGACTGGGTCGCCGGGCAAACTCCCGAACAGCTCACGGCGCTGACCGCCGATGTCCGTAACGGCCAGGGATGGCCAACCGCGATCCAGGGCCTGCTGGGCGCGCCCTCCGATCCTGTGATTGCCGCCGCGCTCAAGCGCTGGGGGCCTGTGCAATGAAGTTGAATCATCCCTGTCTTTTGGAGCTTTGCCATGTCATCTGAACTGTCTATCCAGCCGCTGCGTCGTCCTTTCGGTTGGCGCGCCAACGTATTGACCCAAGCCATGGCGCTGACCTTGTCCAGCCAGATGTGCACGGCCTATGCCGCTGACTATCAACCCGCCGCCAGTAGCGAGACCATCGAGTTGGCGCCGGTGACGGTCAGTGCGCGGTTGACCCAGGAAAGTGCCAAGGACATTCCATTCGGTCTCTCGGTGCTTGATGGGAAAACGCTTGAGACCCGGCGGTTACGCACCCTGGAAGATGCCTTGCGCACCACGCCTGGGGTGGATGTGAACTCCTGGGGCGGCGCCAACGACGCCAACGTGCGCATCCGCGGGGTCGGCTCGCTGAACCAGATGAGCATGGATGACGGCTCGGTGGTGCTGAACGTGGACGGCGTGCCGATGTCGGTGCGCAACGCGGCAATGGCCACCCTCGACGTGCAGCAAGTGGAAGTGCTCAAGGGGCCGCAAGGCACGTTGTTCGGACGTAACAGCGAGGCCGGCGCGATTAACGTCACCACCCGCAAACCCACCCGTGAGCTGGAAGGCTATGTGCGCGGCGAAGTGGGCAACCAGGGCCAGTTCATGACCGAGGGCGCAGTGGGCGGGCCGCTGACCGAGTCCCTGGCCGGGCGACTTGCCGTGCGGCGCAGCGGCTTTGATAACTGGGTCGATGACCAGCAGGATGGCGACCCCCTGACCAAGCCCCGCGACCTGGCATTGCGCGGCAGCCTGTTGTGGGACAACGATGAAGGGACCACCGGCCTGCTGACCGTCGAACGCCAGCGCGCCGATCATTATGCCGGCTCGGAGATCCTGCGCCCGTTCGGCAATCGCCCGAGTCTCGATTACACCCCGGGTACGTTCAATGGCAACAAGAAGACCAACGAGCGTTATTCCTTCGAGCTCAACCATGACCTGGCCCAGGCCCGGATCACCTCGATCAGCGCCTACACCAGCACCGACTTCAATGCGGTCAAGGGTTATGACCGCAACATCACCCAGGCGCTGTATGGTCAACCGTTTGAATACCTGATCGAAGACTCGGCCCACGAGCGGGTCTGGAGCCAGGACCTGCGTCTGGGTTCGCTGGCGGATGCCGAGGTGTTCTGGGTGACCGGGGTGAACCTGTCGCGCTCCGAGCGCAGCTTTGACTCCAACAACTTCACCAACGGCGCGAAGCAGTTGCGCGACTTCACCACCAACAGTTATGCCGCCTACGGCGAAGTCACCTTCCCGATTGCCGAAGACTGGAAACTCACTACTGGCCTGCGCCACACCTGGGACCGCAAGACCTACGGCGCCGACTACAGCGGTGGCGGCAAGCTGGTCAGCGACAGCCGACGCTTGCAGGACGATTACAACACCGGGCGCGTGGCCCTGAACTACGCGTGGACGCCGCAGACCAATGTGTATGCGGTGTTGTCGCGGGGCTATAAGTCGGCCGGGTTTAACGACTACGCCACCTCGATCAAGGACAGCGAACCCTACAAGGCGGCCAAGGTGAACTCCGCCGAGGTCGGCTTCAAGCATGAAAGCGAAGGCGGTGCACTGAGCCTGGAAGGCGCGTTGTTCATTACGCGTGTGCAGGATGATCACTTGCTGGGTTATGACTTCACATCCCTGGCAGTCAGCGCAGTGAATGCTGATACCCGCAGCAAAGGCGCCGAGTTGTCGAGCACCTGGCATGTCACCGATGCACTGACCTTGGGCAGTGCCATCAGCTACACCAATGCGGTAGTGACCTCGGACGCACCGGGTGTGTCCGGTGGTGATGTGGCCAAGGGCAGCCGCGTGCCGGATGTGCCGTTGTGGAGCGGAAACTTCAGTGTGGCCTGGAAGAAGCCTTTGGGTGAACTGCTGGGCTTGCCCGCGCCGCGCTTGAACACCTTGCTCAACTACCGCGTACAGAAAAACCGCCCGGCTGATCCGCAGAACCACTATGACCTCAAGGGTTACGCCAAGTTGGACTTGCACCTTGGGCTGGAGAGTGGGGGGTCGGAGGTTTATTTGTGGGGCGATAATTTGCTGGATGCGCGGTATGACCTGTATGGCGCGTACTCCACCGACACGGTGCTGACCGGGATGCCGGGGCGCGGGCGTTCGGCGGGGGTGGGGTATAGCTATCAGTTCTGAGGCAGCCACTGGGTGCAATGTGGGAGGGGCTTGCTCCCGCTGGCGACCTGACAGCCTATAGCTATCTAACTGATGCCCTACGATCCAAATGTGGGAGGGGGCTTGCCCCCGATGGCGACCTGACAGTTGACCAGCATGTTGGATCAGACCGAGTACATATCCATTATTTAGGTAACGGCCACTATTGGTTCCGCTTTTACAGCGGGTCACTTTGAAAAGCGCAAAGTAACCAAACGCTCTTGCCCCACCACTCGGCACCTCGCTCAGGCTCGGTGTACCCGTAATCCGCCATGGATTTGGGGGGCCGCCGCCACGCGCCATCCATGGCGCGGGGCGGCTAAACCGGCATCCCTGCCGGTTTACCCCCCAAATCCCTGTCGAATTCCGGCCAGCGTGGTTTAACGGGGCGCCTGAGATCAAGATCAAAAGCAGATCAAGAGCGAGAGCGGCTCGCTGCGCATCGTGGTTACCGTCGGCTGCTACACAGCTGTGTAGATACCCATGCCCCGATGGGGGAGTGTCAGTCAGGACATTTGTGACTGATCCACCGCCATCGGGAGCAAGCCCCCTCCCACATTTGAACTCAGGACAGCCGGCCGAATCGCGTCGGTTCAGAATTGATAGGTATAACCCACGCCCACCGTCCGCCGCCGCGACGGCCCACCATAGGCCACCGGGTCACTGTAGAAACCATAGGTGTCATACGTCTGGTTCAACAGATTGTCGGCAAACGCATACACCTCGCCAAACTTGCTCTCCAGGCCCGCCCGCAGGTCGAGTTTCTCGTAGTTGTCCAGGTTGAAGTGGTTCTGCGGGTCAGCCGCGCGTTCACCAACCAGGTGGTAGTTGAGGCTGGTGTTGAGGCTGGTCTGGCCAAGGCTGGCGAAGTTGCCCAGGGGGTGTTTCCAGCTGGCGTTGACGTTGCCGCTCCAGCGGGGCACATCCGGGGTGCGGTTGCCGGCGGCGACGTCACCGGCCTGGATGCCTTGTACGCCGCTGGTGATCTTGGCATCGAGGTAGGTCGCGCTGGCGGCCAGGGTCAGGCCGTAGTCGAAGCGCCAGCTACCTTCCAGTTCGGCGCCGCGGGTGCGGGTGTCGGCGTTGAAGGCGTTGGTGGCGAAGGTCGCCGCGTCGTAGCCAAGCAAGTGATCATCGTGCACGCGGGTGTAGAACAGCGCGCCGTTGAGGCTGCCGCGACGGTCGTCGGTCTCGCTCTTGAACCCCAGTTCGGCGGCCCTGCTGACGGCGGCCTTGTAGGGTTCGCTGTCGCTGACCTGGGAGGCATAATCATTGAACCCGCCGGATTTATACCCTCTTGCCAATTGCACGTAGACGTTGGTCTGTGGGGTGATCGCATAACTCAGGGCGACGCGGCCGGTGCCGTAGTGGTCGGTGAGTGCGCGCGAGTCGTCCACGGCGCTCGAACCTGCGAAGTATTGGCCGTCGTAGGTCTTGCGGTCCCAGGAATGGCGGTAGCCGGTGGTGAGTTTCAGGCGTTCGGTGAGCGGGACAGTCACTTCGCCGTAGCCTGCGTAGGTGGTGGTAGTGAAGTCGCGGAACTTGGCGCCGGAGGTGCCGTAGGTGTTGCGTGGGGTGTCGTAGCTGCGTTCATTGCGGCTGGCGGCGACGCCGGCGACCCAGAACACGTCGGAATCGGGCAATGAGCCCAGGTGTATATCCTGGCTCCAGCTGCGCTCGAAGGATTTGTCCACCACCCAGAACTCACCGGGCGTGCCATAGAGGGCGCCCATCAGCTTGCTGTCGTAGGCGATCAAGCCGGTGAAGTCGGCAGTGCCAGTGGCGGTGGTGGAGGTCAGCCGACTGTTGGCGAAGTCGTGGTCGACCTTGATCGTGTAGCGCTCGGTGGTCTTTTCGTTGTCGTCGAACAGGCCAGGCGTCAGGTCCAGGCTCGGGTGGCTGCCGTAGGGGCGCAGTACCAGGGAATTGGTGGCGCGTTCGGTCTGCTGGCGTTCGGCGCTGAACAGCACGTGGGTGTCATCGTTGAGGTCCCACAACAAGCTGGCGCGATAGGCTTCGTTGCGCGGTTTGGTAATGGGGTTATGGGTCTGGTCGTTGTCGATCCAGCTGTCGTAGCCGGCACGTCGCACCGCCAGGCGGCCGCTGAGGCTGTCACTGAGCGGTCCGCCAATGGCGCCTTCGGTGAGGAACTGGCCTTTCTGGCCGACTTCACCACGCACATAACCTTCGAGTTCCCGGCTGGGTTGGCGGGTGGTGATATTCACGGCACCGGCCTGGCCGATTGCACCGGACAGTGTGCCCTGCGGCCCCTTGAGCACTTCGATGCGGTCGACGTCGAGGGTGCCGAACCCCAGGCTGCGCGACGACACAGGTACGCCGTCGATATTGAATGCGACCGAACTGTCGTCCATGGACATCTGGTAAAGCGAACCGACACCGCGGATCAACACGTTGAAGTCGTTGGGCCCGCCGGAAGAATTGACGCTGACCCCTGAGGTATTGCGCAGGGCGCTTTCCAGGGTATCGAGGCGTTGGGTACGCAGTTGTTCGCCATCGACCACACTGACGCTGATCGGCACTTCCTTGGAATCTTCCTGGGCCATGCGCGCCGTTACCGTGGAGGCGGGCAGTTGCAGGGGTTCGCTGAGGGTGGCGGCGAAGGCGGAAGGGGTCAGTGTCAAAGCAATTGCTATTGTTATACTATTACATTTGTAGCAAGATTGACGGGTAGCCGCCGTGTTGCATCGTGCAGACATGATGGGACCTTGACTGAGAGTTCTGATCGGCGTGCGTTGCTCAGGGGCAGCAGCAATCTGGCTTGGCACGTGTGGTGTGCCAAATGCTAATAATTATCAATTGCAGAGTTCTACCCCGATGTGGTCTGATTCGAGCCGTATCCGGTCAGCCAGGAGATTTACGATGTCAGCCGTTCAGGGAGGCGCAGGAGAACCGATGCCGGTCTCGCGAATCATTACGGGAGGGTTTGGTAGCGATCTGGGGCCGGGAGCGCATTGCCGGGTCACGCGTATGACCCTGCAGGAGGGCCTGGACATCGTGCGTTGGCAGAGCACCTTTGAGCAGCCGGTAGAGTTGCCCTTGCAAGACGACAGCGAGTGCATTCACTTCAGCTTCACCAACCTGTTGAAGGGCAAGGCCGCGTGCAGCTTTCGCGATGGGCGCCGGCAACGTCGCTATGTGATTGATGAAGGCGCGGGCAGCATCAGCTTTGGCCGTTGCCGCCATGGCCTATATCATCAGCACGGCGAGATCGACAACATCACCGTCATGATTCGCCCCGAGTTGCTGGCCCAGTGGGAATTGAAGCTCGACCCGCTGCTGAACAAGGCATTGGCCTGCGAACATTGCTTCCTCGACGGCCATCGCAGCGGTGAAATGAGTGCTACCGCGCACATGCTCGGCCTGGCCATGGACCACGGCGCCAGCCTGCCATCGGCCCCGCCGCGCAGCAGCCTGTGGCTGTACGGGCAAAGTGTCACGCTGGTCAGTCTGTTCCTCGAAGCGCGCCAGGATGGCGAATGCACCTGCCGCGTCAGCCACACCGACCGCCAGCGCCTGGTGCGGGCCCGCGATCGTTTGCTGGAAGATCTGGGCAAGGCGCCAAGCCTGTCGGAGTTGGCCCGTGAATCCGGCTTGAGCCAGCCCAAGCTCACCCGCGGGTTTCGCCAACTGTTCTCCAACAGCGTCTATGGCGTGTTCCAGCAGACGCGCATGATCCAGGCGCGCAGCCGCTTGATGAGCGGCAATGAATCGGTGATGCGCATCGCCTCGGACCTCGGTTATGCCAACGCCAGCCATTTCGCCACGGCGTTCCGCAAGCAGTTCGGGATCAATCCGTCGATGTTGAAAAATGGCGGGCGCGGCAGAGCCCTGGATGTCGGCTGACTAGAAGGTCGCTTTCACCTGCAGTCCCAGCACCAGCGCGTTGTCGATGTTCTGTGCGGAAAACGCCCCCGGCTCGATGATGTATTGCACGTCCGGGCGCAAGGTCAGCCACGGTGTGGCCTGGTAGCCGTAGCTGAGTTCGATCAGCTGTTCAGCGTTGTCCAGGTTGGCGTAGGCCGCATCCGCGTTATCCCGGCTGCGCGGGTTGGGCACTGCACGGCCATAACCGAGGGCGACGGTATCCCGTGGGCGACTGTCGAACGGTTTGTACAGCACCAGCCCCGCGCCATACCACTTGGTGAACGGCGAAGCCGCTTCGCTGGCCGCCGAGTATTGGCCGAAGGCGTGCAAGCTGCGGCCTTGGGAGGATGGGGAGGCCCACACCGCCTGGTCGATCAACAGGTAGTGACCGCCGCGCCCGCTGACGTCCTTGTTGCTGCCAATGCGTTTTACATCGGAACTGTCGTAGTAATAACCGAGCTTGTATTCACCCGGCAGGCTGCCCGCGTGCTTGTAGATCAGCTCGATGGGCACCACGGTGCCGGTGGTGTGCTTGGGCCCCAGGTGCCAGGCGCGGCTGGAGTTGCCATTGCTGGAAGGGTCGACGTTGAACGCCGCCACCCGCAGTTGCCAGTTTGGCGAAAAGTCATATTTCACCCGCGCGCCCAGGTGCGCATTTGGGTAATTGGCCCAGCCACTGCCGCCCGACATGTTCAGCGGGTGCCCGCAGAAACCGGCGTTCATGAAATTGCACAAAATGCCGCTGTCCAGGCCGCCGAGGTCATTGCCCATGGCCATGTAGCCGAGCTTGACGTTGAGTGCGGGGGTGAACAGCGTGCGCTCGTAGCTCAACTCGGTGAGGCGCGTGTAGAGGCCGCCGTAGTTTTCCTGGATCGGCAGGCGGTTGCCCACCAGGTCTTCGGAAGCGCTGTTGCCGCGCCGGTCGTTGATGGTCAGCTGGATGCGGTCGCCGTTGTTGAAACCGTAAAGCTTGCCCAGGTCGAACTGCACGCCGAGCTTGAGGTTTTGCGAATAGCGCGCCGAGCGATGCTGGCCGCCGTGGGCGTTGTAAGCGGTTTCGCCGCTGTAGTCGCCGGTAAAGCGGATGCCTTGTGCGTCGAGCTCACGGCGCAGGCCGCCCCAGTCGCCGGTCAGGGTGGTGTCGTCGGCTTGAACGGGCAGGGCGGCAGTCAACGCCAGGCCGAGCACCAGGCGCCCAAGGGAGGTATGAGAAGTAGGGTTCATGCGGGGTTCCAAACGCAAAGCGCGGTGCGGGAGCACCGCGCGAACAGAGGGGTGGTTACGGCAGGGCGTAGGCGATCACGTAGTCGCCACGGTCGGTGGACTGGCGCGCGCCGCCGGCGGTGACGACGATGTACTGCTTGCCGGTTTTCGGCGACACGTAGGTCATCGGGCCACCCTGGCTGCCAACCGGCAAACGGGCTTTCCAGATTTCGTCACCGTTGCCACTGTTGAAGGCGCGCAGGTAGAAGTCCTGGGTGCCGGCGATAAAGATCAGGCCGCCTTGGGTGGACAACGTGCCGCCCAGTGTCGGCAGGCCGACTTTGATTGGCAGGTGCATGCGGATGCCTAGGGGGCCGGTGTCTTCAACCGTGCCCACCGGCACTTGCCAAGCAACTTTTTGCGTCTTCATGTCGATAGCGGTCAAGGTGCCGAATGGCGGTGCCTGGCAGGGAATGCCGGCCACCGACAGGAAGCGGTTCTTGTTGACCGCGTAAGGCGTGCCCTTGAGCGGCACGGCGCCCATACCGGTGTTCAGTGCTTCACCACCGGAAGAGGCCTGGGCCTTGTTTTGCGACGGCACCATTTGGATCCACAGCCCCAGGCGCATGTCGTTGACGAAGATAAAACCGTGTACCGGATCGGTGGAGATGCTGCCCCAGTTCATGCCGCCGAGCGAACCCGGAAAGCTCAGGGATTTATCGGTGCCCGGCGCGGTGTACAGGCCGTCGTAGCGCATGCCTTTGAAGTCGATACGGCACAGCAACTGGTCGTACGGCGTAGCACCCCACATGTCCGATTCGGTCAGGGTCTGCGCGCCAATCTGCGGCATACCCACCGATTTTGGCTGGGTCGGGGAGTATGGTTCGTTGGGAATGTTCGCGGCCTTGACCGGCACTTCCTGCACGTCGGTCAGCGGCTTGCCGGTGGCGCGGTCGAGCACGTAGATCTGCCCGGCCTTGGTGCCGATCACCACGGCCGGTACTGCCTTGTCGCTGCCCGGCGCAGTGAAGTCGATCAGGCTCGGCTGCATCGGCAGGTCGAAGTCCCAGAGGTCATTGTGGACGGTCTGGTAGACCCACTTTTCGGCACCGGTGGACGCGTCGAGCGCCAGCACGGAGGCGCCATATTTGTGGTTCAGCTGGGTGCGTTCCACGCCGTAAATGTCGGTGGAGGAGCTGCCCATCGGCAGGAAAACGGTGTTCATCAGCGGGTCGTAGGACATCGGCGCCCAGCTGTTCGGCGTGCTGCGCACATAGGTGCTGCCCGCGGCCGGCGCTTGCTTGTCTTCAGGGTTGCCTGGGTCGAACGCCCAACGCATCTGGCCGCTGATCACATCAAAACCACGGATCACGCCGCCTGGCATATCGGTCTGCACGTTGTCGGCGACACGGCCACCGACAACGACGGTGGTGCCGGCGATCAAAGGCGCCGAGGACAGTTGGTAGTAGCTGTCCGGCACATTACCCAGGCCGGCTTTCAAGTCCACTTGGCCATGGGTGCCGAAGTCTTCGCAGAACTTGCCGGTGTCGGCATCCACGGCGATCAGGCGCGCATCAATGGTGTTGGTCAGCAGGCGACGCTGGCACTGCGCACCGGCAGGCACGCTGGCGGCAATGATCGGCGAGCTGTTGGGCAGGGTCGGCTGGGCAATCAGCGCAGTGGCGTCGAAGTAGGCCATGCCACGGCAACGCTGCCACACCGCCGACTGGGCGTTGACCTCGTTCTTCCACAGCTCTTTGCCGGTGTCGGCGTCCAGAGCGATCAAGTTGTTGTGCGGGGTGCAGATGAAGACTTTGTTGCCGATCTGCAAGGGCGTCAACTGGTCTTCGGCGCCGTTGCCGTCGCTGATGGCCACGTCACCGGTGTGGTAGGTCCAGGCGACTTTGAGTTTGTCGATGTTGTCGCGATTGATTTGGTCCAGCGCGGCGAAGCGGCTGCCGCCCTCGGTGTTGCCGTAGTGCGCCCAGTCTTTCTGTGCATCGGCTTCGGCTACCGGGGTGATGCCAGGGCCGGCACCGGTCGGCGCCACGCTTGGGTGAGCGACGAACATATTGCCTGCCGCCACCGCCACGCCGACTGCCAACAAAGCCGCGACCGCATAAGCGCCACGCGCCGGTTTGCCGGCCAGCAATGGATACACCAGCGCCACCACCACGCCGATCACCGCAAACATGAACAGCCGCGAGAACAGCGGCCAGTACACCAGGCCCACGTCGGCCACTGCCCATACGGCCGTACCGACGAGGAACGCGGCAAACCACCACGGCCCGGCAGGCTTGCGCCGAGCGATCAGCAGCCCGGAGACGGCCATGGCCACGCCACCTGCCAGGAAGTACCAGGAACCTCCCAGGCTGACCAGTTTGGCGCCGCCCACGGCAAGCGCAAGGCCGAGCAGGGCGATGACAACGCCCAGGCCCAGGAGTAGAAATCTAGAGACGCCAGCGGCGCGCGATGCTCGTTTCATGTCGAATAGACTCGAGTGAGAGAGGGCAAAGACGCGATTTTAGCAAGATAAGTAACCGGTTAGTACATTGTGCCTCGTAATAGTCTTTTACAACTACGGCGACGATGCCTTGGCTCAGGCCAACGCATCGCGCTGCATCGATTGCAGGTTCTTCTCAATGGTTTCGCAAATCGCCTCCATCTGGATCTGATGCTCGCTGGAGTGAAACGGGCTTTGCAGGTCGGTGCCGATCCGCTCGATGGCCAGCAGCATAAAACCCACTACCGTGGAAGCCAGCGGGGTAAACCAGCCGAGGGATTCCACCAGGCCCACCGGTACGATCAGGCAGAACAGCGAGATAAACAGCCGCGGGAAATACACGTAGGGGTAGGGCAGTGGTGTATTGGCGATGCGCTCCATGCCGCCTTGGGCATTGGACAGGTCGACCAGGGTCGACTCCAGCCGCGCCAGGCGAATACTGTCCAGGTGACCGGCCTTGTACTCCTTGGCCAGCAACGCCGCTGACCCGGTCAGGATGTCATTGGCAAAATTGTTGGTCGCGCCATTGCGGGCGAATTCCTCGGCGGGGATAAACGCTCGCACTTCATCCGGGCAGGGTTCGCCCTTGAGGTGGGCGGCCAGACAATTCACATACGCCACATGGCGGCGCAGCAATGTGGATTTGATCGGATTCACTTCGCCGTCGGGGTCATCCAGCAGCGTCAGCACCTGGCGCGCAAAGCTGCGTGAATTGTTGACCATCGCCCCCCATAACGTGCGCGCTTCCCACCAGCGGTTATAGGCGCTGCTGTTGCGAAAACTGATCAACACCACCAGCGCCGAACCCAGCAATGTCAGTGGCATCAGCGGCAGGTTGATCTTGGTGGTGAGAAACAACATGAAGTCCACGGTTACTGCCACATCCCACAGCAATAGCCAGAACAGGGCCCAGCCCACATAGCCCATGGTCTTGATGATCAGGCGGTATTTCTTCAGGACGGCAGCTTTCAAACGAGAACCTCGCGGCGGGCGGTTGGCAACAATGCTCTGTTACGACGCCACGCAAGGGAGAAAGGTTCGCCGGTTGCTGAATCGATTCGTCCCCCAGTTACTAGCTTCGGAGGATGTAACGAGAAGTTACGCGCAGGTGTGCGCAGAGGGTCCACTTGAATCTGGAACAACTTTGGTACTGATGACGTCTTGTCCGGCAATCGCTGTACATTGCGTTCGAGGCAAAAAGCCATTAACCGTAGGGTTTACCACGTGATTTGTTTTGGGGCCGGGCTGCAGGGATTTCGTAGCTGAGATCAGTGGAATCAAGTTGGATGATCAGGGCTCTTTCATGCATGTCAGTTCGTTGAAGTCGGCTATGTGTAATACCGCGCAAGCGCTCGAACGTCATAAGGATTTTGAATCGTGCCTGAGAGCGCATTACCACGTGCTGCTCGTGCCCTATTCCCGAAGACCGTTTTTCTACAAGAGTGCACTTAAATACAGCCGTTTGATGGTGTCGTTTGCCTTATTGAGTGAATACTTCGCCACACCCTTACCGTTATTGTCGGAAGTTAAGACCCTGTGTGTGACGCGCAGGTATTGTTCAAAAAACAGCCTGGAATCAATGTTCCTGTTATTGCGGGCGCTGGGCTTCATGGACGTCGCGCCGCACCCCGAAGACAGTCGCTTCAGGGTCTACGCGCCGTCGGATGAGGCCTGTCGCGAAGCGCGTTTGATGTTGACCTCGCTCACCGAGTCATTGGCGCGGCTTTACCCTGAGCGGGCGATTTTCCGGCAAATGCGCGAGTTGGATGACCGTGGCTTCCTGTCCCTTTATTTCAAGGGCTTTGCCATTATCCTCGACGCCGATCTCACGGTGGATGTACTGCTTCCCGAGTGTTACTGGTTGGTGAAAAGAGACGCCGGGCATCTGTTGATGCTGGCGATTTATAACGATGCCTTCGCGCCGGAAAATGATCGGGCCATGTTCCGGTCATCGTCTTATCTGGCCTTGGCCAAGCAACTTTCCGTGTCCAAGACTCACATTATTCGAATGGTCCAGGAGGGTGTCGAGAAGGGGTATTTCAAAGCTCACTCCAAGACCCGGCTGGAAGTGCTGCCGCCTTTTGTCAGCCTGGTAAAACGCTTTATGGCCTTTTCTTTTGCGCTGGGCCTGCATGCTATTGAGATGGGAGCGTAAGGATGCCTGCTAACTTGAAGTTAAGGCCCAGGATGCGCAGGTTGTTGTCGCCTGCGGTGACCCAAGCGGAATGGATCGGGATCATTGCCTGGGTCGGTATCTGGCTGATTCATCCAGCCATGCAGTTCGACCTGTCCATGTTGGGTGTCACCATTGGCCTGTTGCTGGTATGCCGGTTTCACTCCAAAACCGCCAACTTTCTACTGTGGCGGATGCTGGGAGTGGCCTATATCGTGATGTTGTCCGTGGGGTTTGCCTATGTCATTGGCCTTAATCAGGAGTTGCGTATCTACGGCTTGCCCCTGGCCGTCACCCTGGTGGTCGGCAGCGCTATCTTGTTTATCAGTGTTCAGGATTATCTGGTCGGCGCCCTGTTGGTCTGGTTCATATTATGGTCGCCGATGCAGGCCGATATATATGCAGGAACACAGGCTTATCTGCTGATATTTTGCGCATCTTCGGTCTCCATCGGTTTTATCCTGAGTTATTCGTATTTGAAGAACCTGCGTTCGGTGTTGTTGGTGGAAAGCGAGTTTCGCGCCTTGGCCGAAACCGATTATTTGACCTCGATCCTTAACCGTCGCGCTTTTATGCAAAGCTTCGAACAGCTGCTCGACAGCGGCCAGGCTGGCTACTTCATCATGTTGGATATCGACAGCTTCAAGGCAAAAAATGATCTGTACGGTCACGATGTCGGTGACAAGATCCTGCGGGCCATGGCCGTGTGCCTGAAAAACGCCAAAGGCAGCCACAGCTTTGGAAGAATCGGCGGGGAAGAGTTCGGCGTGTTGTTGCAGGACGATGACCCGGTCTTCGCCCGTGAGTTCGTGCTGGGTTTGTTGCAGGCCATACGCTCAAGTGTTGCCGCGCCTCACAACTACACCTGCAGTGCGGGCATGGCACGCTTCGCGCCAGGTGACGAGTTATCGGCGGTGCTCAAGATGGCGGACAAAAATCTTTACGGCGCCAAACGCAATGGCAAGGACTGCGTGCACCTTAATGGCGTGTTGCTGCAGCCTGTTGCGTCCTGAGCGGCAAAACGCCCGCTAGGATTGCGCAAGAACACTCGCCAGCAACCCGGGAAAGCGGCTCTCAAGCTCTTCACGGCGCAACGAATTCATATGGGTGGTGCCCACATTGCGCGTGTGTACCAGGCCTGCATCACGTAACACTCTGAAGTGGTGGGACATGCTGGACTTGGGCCGCCCGCCGTCCAGTTCACCGCAGGTGGCTTCGGCCACGCCGGCCAGGCAGCGCACGATGTCCAGGCGCACGGGGTCGCTGAGGGCGTACAGCACGCGCTCAAGCGTCAATTCTTGCAGGGTAGGGTGTTTGAAGGCTCGCATGGGGCGGATCATAACAGGGGGGTAGCGTTCAATACCATAGTTCGATTACCATCGAACTATCGAATCACACACGCTTCTCTCGGAGTATCTGATGTCCGCATTGTTCGAACCGTTCAAACTCAAAGACGTTACCTTGCGCAATCGCATTGCCATCCCGCCGATGTGCCAATACATGGCCGACGACGGCATGGTCAACGACTGGCACCATGTGCACTTGGCCGGCATGGCCCGGGGCGGTGCCGGCCTGCTGGTGGTCGAGGCCACAGCAGTCGCACCGGAGGGGCGTATCACCCCAGGCTGCGCCGGTATCTGGAGCGATGCCCATGCCCAGGCGTTCGTGCCGATGGTCAAGGCCATCAAGGCCGCAGGTTCGGTACCGGGCATCCAGATCGCCCACGCGGGCCGCAAAGCCAGCGCCAACCGCCCATGGGAGGGCGATGACCACATCCCGGCTTCCGATGCCCGCAGCTGGGAAACCATCGCGCCGTCGGCCATTGCATTCGGCGCCAATTTGCCCAACGTGCCGCGTGCCATGACCCTGGAAGACATCGCCCGCGTCCAGCAAGACTTCGTCGATGCCGCCCGTCGCGCCCGCGATGCCGGTTTTGAATGGATCGAACTGCACTTCGCCCACGGTTACCTGGGCCAAAGCTTTTTCTCCGAGCACTCCAACCAGCGCACCGATGCCTACGGTGGCAGCTTCGATAACCGCAGCCGTTTTCTCCTGGAAACCCTGGCCGCCGTACGCGAAGTCTGGCCGGAAAACCTGCCACTGACCGCACGCTTTGGCGTGATCGAATATGACGGCCGCGACGAGCAGACGCTTACCGAATCCATCGAGTTGGCGCGCCGCTTCAAGGCCGGTGGCCTGGATCTGTTGAGCGTCAGTGTCGGTTTCACGATTCCTGACACCAACATCCCGTGGGGTCCGGCGTTCATGGGGCCAATTGCTGAACGTGTACGTCGTGAAGCCGGTATCCCGGTGACATCGGCGTGGGGCTTTGGTACTCCGCAACTGGCCGAAGGCGCGCTGCAGGCCGGTCATCTGGACCTGGTTTCGGTAGGGCGTGCGCATTTGGCCGATCCGCACTGGGCGTACTTTGCCGCCAAGGAGTTGGGCGTGGACAAGTCCTCCTGGACCTTGCCGGCGCCTTACGCACATTGGTTGGAACGCTACCGTTGAGGCCAGCCAGCCGGTGATATGAGCCACTCGATTGAGTGGCTTTTTTTCGCCCGTGGTTTTTGCAGTACCCGCTCGATACAACGCCGATACTTGAAAAATAACAAATGAGAATTGATATCAAACGAGAATATGCTGAGATATGATGCGCGGCGAATTATTGGCAGGTTTGCCGCCCCATCTGGCTCATTCACTAGGTTTACATCCATGCGTCGTACCCTGATTTCAATCTGTGTGCTCCAGGCGTTTTCCCCTTTGACCTGGGCAGAGGATGCCCCTGCTGAAAAAGCCAGTATCGAGCTGCAAGCCACCAATGTGACCGCTACTGCAGACTTCGAATCGGCGCAGGGCCCGGTGCAGGGCTACCATGCCACCCGTTCAGCCAGTGCGACGCGCACCGACACCTCGATTCATGAAACCCCGCAGTCCATCAGCGTTGTCTCCAAAGACGTGGTCGAGGATATCGGCGCAACCCGCCTGCAAGATGCTCTCGACTACGTCGGCGGCGTCGGCCGCGCCAACAACTTTGGCGGCCAGGGCCTGACCACCTTCACCGTGCGTGGCTTCACCACCGGTGAGTTCTACCGCAATGGGTTCCCGATCAACCGGGGCTACCCGAACATGCCGGATGCCAACACCATCGAACGCCTTGAGGTGTTGCGCGGCCCCGCAACCATGCTCTACGGCCGTGGCGACCCCGGTGGTACGTTCAACGTGGTGTCCAAGCAACCCTTGGCCGAACGCACCGTCACCCTGGGCAGCCAGGTGAATGACCAGGGCATGAAGCGCGGCACCCTGGATGCCTCCGGGCCCCTGGACGAAGAGGGCCGTCTGGCGTATCGCCTCAACGTGGTGGGCGAGGGTGGCGATACCTTCCGCGATCATGTCGAGACCGAGCGCTATGGCGTGACGCCAGTGATCACCTGGCAGGCCACCGATGACACCAAGGTGACCTTCGAAGGCGACTTCATGCGCAACAACCACCCGCTGGACCGTGGCCTGACGCGTTTCCCCAACCAGCGCGGCACGCCATCGCGCGATACGTTCTGGGGCGACAAGGAGGCCGGCAAGCTGCACAACGACAACAACATGGCCCAGTTGCGTTTCGAGCACACGCTCAACGACAACTGGACCCTGGGCGGCGGTTTCCAATGGTTGGACGGCAGCTTGAAAGGTAACGCCATTGAAGCTAACGGGCCGGGCAGCCTGGGTGCCGATGGCCGTACCCTGCAACGCAACTTCAACTACCGCAAGCTGGAATGGACCGACAAGGATTACCAGCTCAACCTGACGGGCCACTTCTCCACGGGCGGGTTCGAGCACACCTTGCTCACCGGTATCGAGTACGAGGATTACGACTACAAGTCGATCATCCAGCGTTCCAGTGCGGCCCTGGGCACTTACCCGATCGACATCTTCAATCCGGTGTACGGCCAAACGCGCCCGGCGCTGACTCGCACGCCCACCCACGATAAAGAAAACCTCAAGACCTACGCTGCCTTCGTGCAGGACCAGGTGGCACTGACCGAGCGTCTGAAAGTCTTGGCAGGTGCGCGTTTCGAGCGTTTTGAACATGACTACCAAAGTTATGTGGCGGGAGTAAAACCGTGGACCGCCGCCGACAACGCCGTCACGCCGCGTGTGGGCGTGATCTACGACCTCACCGACACCGTTGCGATCTATGCCGACGCCGCCCGTTCGTTCAAGCCCAACACCGGCGCCAGCCGCGAAGGCGGTGGTTTCGCGCCGGAGAAAGGCAAGTCCTACGAGATGGGCATCAAGTGGGAGGCGCTTGATCGTCAACTGAGCGTCGACGCAGCGGTCTACCAGATCGAAAAGAAAAACGTGCTGGCCACCGATCCTTTGGACAATACCCTGAGTGTCGCGACCGGCCAGGTACGCAGCCGCGGATTTGACCTCAACGTGGCAGGCAACCTCACCCCCGAGTGGCGTGTGATCGGCGGCTACGCCTACGTGGACGCCGAAGTCACCCGCGACACCACCCTGCGCGCCGGCACCCGCTTGATGAACATCCCGCGCAACAGCTTCAGCCTGCTCAACGTCTACGAGTTCCAGGACGGCGCACTCAAAGGGCTGGGCCTGGGGGCCGGTGGCAAGTACGTCGACCAGCGCGCCGGCCAGACCGCCAATACGGCCTTCTCGATGGACGCCTACACCGTGGTCGACCTGCTGGGTTACTACAAGGTCAACGAGCAGGTGCGTCTGAACCTGGACGTGAAAAACCTGTTCAACCGTGAGTATGAGGAAGGCGCGTTCGGCAATATCTACGCTTACCCAGGCGCACCGCGCACCGTGCAGGTCGGAATCTCCTACACCCTATAAGGCTATACACAGTACTCAATGTGGGAGGGGGCTTGCTCCCGATAGCGGTGAGTCAGTCTCAATGTTTTTGACTGATACACCACTATCGGGAGCAAGCCCCCTCCCACATTTGCAGCTGCGTTACTGTCAGGTTTGACAGTAGACAGTGAAGGGCGATGGAGGGATGTTTGCCGTTAACGTGTCAGCGTAGTGGTCGGCGCTTATTATTTTTCCAAGCCACGCTTAATAGGGATATTAAAAATGGAACAGGAACTCATAAATGAAGTTGAAGAACTGATTAAAAAAACCAACGATGCGGAGCGTCTGTTCACCCGGTACGCCACCAAGTGCTACACGTCAGCCTTGCAAAAATACGCCAAGGAAATCAGCGAGACCTCATACACGTATCTGTTGGCCGAGCTTGCCGAAAGTTCGTTGAGCTCCGAAATCCTCGGCCGGCCAGGTGCCAATATCAGCCTGGTCAGGATCGAGATAGAGGAGGTTATGCTCGAAGCCGACGTGATCAAGAAATTGAAACGGGCCGAAACCCACTATCTGGAAACGTTGGAATCGGTGCGTAAGTTCGAAGACCTTAAACGCTTCGAAAAAATGCAGGACACCTCCGATATTGTCCGCTCAATCAAACTGGGCGTGTCACGTTTCAATATCCTGTTTGTCATCCTGCTGATCGGCGGCTTGACGTGGGCGGCGATCAATCTGCCCAAAGAAGCCCTGGCGCTGATTTCCGCCGCTATCGGCGGGGCTATCACCCACTTGTTGTCCGAGCGCCAGGCGGTGCTGGCGCTGAAAAAAGAGGGCGATAACACCTGCCCCAGAGCCAACAATAACAATCAGGAGTGAGTGCGACGGGGTGGGGTTACAACGGCGTCAACACATTCATCACCGTATCCAGCGCCACCCGCGTGTCATCCAGTTGTACCAGCGAGGCATGCCTTGCGCCCAGCGCATCGCGGTTCTGGATCGCGGTGAGGATTGCCTTGTGCCGGGGCAGGCTCAGGCCCTGGATATCCGGGCGGCGGTTGGTGATATTGATCGACTCGCGCAGCGGCAGCGAGAGCATGTTGCACATATAGGCGAGCAGGTCGTTACGGGTGGCGTCGGCAATCGCGCGGTGGAAGTCCAGGTCGGCCTGCAACAGGTCCTCGTGGGTCTTGGCGGTTTCCATGCCCTGGTAGGCTTGTTCGATGATGGCGATGTCTTCATCGGTGGCGGTGGTTGCGGCCATGGCGGCGATTTCCGGCTCCAGGATGCGACGCACCCCGGCCAGCGTATTGAAGAACTCACTGTGGGGCGTGGACTGCATCAACCAGGACAGCACATCCGGGTCGAGCAGGTGCCATTTCAAGCGTGGCCGTACCACCGCACCCACCCGTGGCTTGGAATACACCAGGCCCTTGGCGCTGAGCACCCGCGTCGCCTCGCGCAACACCGAACGGCTGACCTGGTATTCCTCGCACAGCGTGGCTTCCATGGGCAACCGTTCTTCGGGCTTGAAGCGACCGGAAACGATGTGCATACCCAGATCCTGAACGATCTGGGCATGCTGGCTCTTGCGCGGCTTGGGCGGCTGGTGATCCATAACGACGGGCAGGCTCTGGCTTGAATTCGCCGCATCATAGCATCCCAATTAGTGGGAATGCCGTGGGACTTCCGCTCCGCGACAGCCCACCAGGAAGTCAAAGTCGCAGCCCTGGTCGGCTTGCAGCACATGGTCGATGTACAGTTGGCGATAGCCACCGACGATCAGCTTTTGCGGTGGCGCCAGATCAGCCATGCGCGCCGCCAGCTCGGCGTCGGGGATGTCCAGGTGCAGGCGGCCATTGGCGCAGTCGAGTTCAATCCAGTCACCTTCCTTCACGGCCGCCAACGGCCCGCCGGCAGCGGCTTCCGGTGCCACGTGCAAGACCACCGTGCCGTAGGCGGTGCCGCTCATGCGCGCATCGGAAATGCGCACCATGTCGGTAACGCCCTGGGCCAGCAGCTTGGCCGGCAGTCCCATGTTGCCGACCTCGGCCATGCCTGGGTAACCCTTGGGGCCGCAGTTCTTCATGACCAGGATCGAGTTGGCGTCCACGTCCAGCTCCGGATCGTTGATGCGCGCCTTGTACATGTCGAAGTTTTCGAACACCACCGCACGGCCACGGTGCTGCATCAGTTCGGCGCTGGCGGCAGACGGCTTGAGCACCGCACCCAACGGCGCCAGATTGCCGCGTAGCACGCAGATGCCGCCGTCGGCGCGAATCGGGTTGTCGAGGGTGCGGATCACCTCGTCCTGACCGTAGATCGGCGAGTCCTTGGTGTTTTCGCCCAGGGACTTGCCGTTGACGGTCAAGGCGTTCGGGTGGGGGATCAGGTTGGCCTCTCCCAGGCGACGCAGCACGGCAGGCAGGCCGCCGGCGTAGTAGAACTCTTCCATCAGGAAGCGCCCCGAGGGTTGCAGGTCGACGATGGTCGGCATGCCACGGCCGATGCGGGTCCAGTCATCCAGGTCCAGCTCCACGCCGATGCGCCCGGCGATGGCTTTAAGGTGAATCACCGCGTTGGTCGAACCGCCGATGGCCGCGTTCACGCGAATCGCGTTTTCAAACGCTTCTTTGGTGAGGATCTTCGACAGCTTCAAGTCTTCGCGCACCATCTCGACCGCACGCATACCGGACATGTGCGCCAGCACATATCGCCGCGCATCCACCGCCGGGATCGCCGCGTTGTGGGGCAGGGACGTGCCCAGTGCCTCGGCCATGCACGCCATGGTCGAGGCGGTGCCCATGGTGTTGCAGGTGCCTGCCGAGCGCGACATGCCGCCTTCGGCCGCGAGGAAGTCATCCAGGGTGATGGTGCCGGCCTTGACCTGTTCGCTGAGCTGCCACACCACCGTGCCCGAGCCGATGTCCTGGCCCTTGTGTTTACCATTGAGCATCGGCCCGCCGGTGACCACGATAGCCGGCACGTCGCAACTGGCAGCGCCCATCAGCAGCGCCGGGGTGGTTTTGTCGCAGCCGGTCAGCAGCACCACACCGTCAATCGGGTTGCCGCGAATCGCTTCTTCCACATCCATGCTTGCCAGGTTGCGGGTCAGCATCGCGGTAGGGCGCAGGTTGGATTCGCCGTTGGAGAACACCGGGAACTCCACCGGGAAGCCACCGGCCTCGATCACGCCGCGCTTGACGTGCTCGGCGATCTGGCGGAAATGCGCGTTGCACGGGGTCAGCTCCGACCAGGTGTTACAGATGCCGATGATCGGCTTGCCATGGAACTGGTGGTCGGCAATGCCCTGGTTCTTCATCCAGCTGCGGTACATGAAGCCGTTCTTGTCGGCGGTACCAAACCACTGGGCGGAGCGTAGGCCGGGCTTTTTGTCAGGCATGATCGATTCTCTTATTGTATGACTATATGTTCTATGCGTGCTTAAAAATAAGCGCAAAATCGCTGCTTTGGAAGTGTTGTTTTGTAAATAGTCCTACTATATAGTCTTTCTCAACTGAGGTATGACCCTGGCGGATTTCGCGAGAGGCGTCCCCCGAGCTTCTATAAAAACAACAATCGGAGATCGACCCCATGAGCCAGGAATTGCGGCTTATTCGGCGCATCACGCTGAAACTGATTCCCTTCCTGATCCTGCTGTACCTGATCGCCTACGTGGACCGTTCCGCCGTAGGGTTCGCCAAGCTGCACATGGGCGCCGACGTCGGCATCGGTGACGCCGCCTATGGCCTCGGTGCCGGGCTGTTCTTCATTGGCTACTTCCTGTTCGAAATCCCCAGCAACCTGATGCTCGACCGCTTCGGCGCGCGGCGCTGGTTTGCGCGCATCATGATTACCTGGGGCGCCATCACCATCGGCATGGCCTTTGTGCAGGGGCCGCACAGTTTCTATGTGATGCGCTTTCTGCTGGGCGCGGCGGAAGCCGGGTTCTTCCCCGGCGTGCTGTACTACATCACCCAGTGGTTCCCGGTGCGCCATCGCGGCAAGATCCTCGGGCTGTTCATTCTCTCCCAACCCATTGCAATGATGATCACCGGGCCCGTGTCCGGTGGTTTGCTCGGCATGGACGGCATTCTTGGCCTGCACGGTTGGCAGTGGCTGTTTATCGTGATCGGCACCCCGGCGATCCTGCTGACCTGGCCGGTGCTGCGCTACCTGCCGGACGGTCCCAGGCAGGTCAGCTGGATGAGCGAGCAAGAGAAAACCTGGCTTACCGGCGAGCTGGAAAAAGACCTGCAAGCCTACGGCCAGACCCGTCACGGCAACCCGCTGCATGCGCTCAAAGACAAACGCGTGCTGTTGCTGGCGCTGTTCTACCTGCCGGTGACCCTGAGCATCTACGGTCTGGGCCTGTGGTTGCCGACCCTGATCAAGCAGTTCGGTGGCAGTGACCTCACCACCGGCTTCATCTCGGCCGTGCCGTATATCTTCGGCATCATCGGCCTGCTGATCATCCCGCGCAGTTCCGATCGATTGAACGATCGCTATGGCCATCTCGCCGTGCTCTATGTGCTCGGCGCCATTGGCCTGTTCTGCAGTGCCTGGCTGAGTGTGCCGGTGCTGCAGATGGCCGCGCTGTGCCTGGCGGCCTTCGCGATGTTTTCCTGCACGGCGGTGTTCTGGACTTTGCCGGGACGGTTTTTTGCCGGTGCCAGCGCGGCGGCCGGCATCGCCTTGATCAACTCGGTGGGCAACCTTGGCGGCTATATCGGCCCGTTCGTGATCGGGGCGCTCAAGGAGTACACCGGCAACCTCGCCTCGGGCCTGTATTTCCTATCCGGCGTGATGCTGTTCGGGTTGCTGCTGACCCTCGTGGTCTACCGCTTGCTGGAGCGCAAGCACGTACTGCCCGTCGATCAATTTGCCGCCAGCGCCCGTGGCGCCACACGTACTTAAATCCAGGAGAACCTGCATGCGTTTAGTTCAGTTCGAGTTGAGCAACGGTGAGCGCCGCGTCGGCGTGGTGGAAGGCAACACCCTGCGGGAAGTGCAGGGCGCATACAGCGTGCGCGAATTGGCCCTGGCCGCCATCGAAGCCGGGATCAAATTGCAGCAACAGGTACAGAGCCTGGGCCTGGGCGCCAGTCATGACTACGCGGCGCTGCTGGCCGAACTTAAAATCCTGCCACCGCTGGACCACCCGGACCCGGCCCATATGCTGATCAGCGGCACCGGCCTGACCCACCTGGGCAGTGCCTCGGCCCGCGACAAGATGCACCAGCAGGCCGGTGATGACAGCGCGATGACCGACACCATGCGCATCTTCAAATGGGGCGTGGAGGGCGGCAAACCCACTGCCGGCCAGGCCGGTGTGCAGCCGGAGTGGTTCTACAAGGGCGACGGCAGCATTGTCGTGCGTCCAGGCGCCGCCTTCCCGGTGCCGCCGTTTGCCGAAGACGCCGGCGAAGAGCCGGAAATCGGCGGCCTGTATGTGATCGGTCATGACCGCAAGCCTTATCGCCTGGGCTTCGCGGTGGGCAACGAGTTCTCCGACCATGTGATGGAACGCAAGAACTACCTGTACCTGGCCCATTCCAAACTGCGCAGTTGCAGCTATGGCCCGGAGTTGCGCGTGGGCGAGTTGCCCGCGCATCTGGCCGGTACCAGCCGCATCCTGCGTAACGGCGAGGTGATCTGGCAGAGCGAATTTCTCAGCGGCGAAGCCAACATGTGCCACAGCCTGGAAAATCTTGAATACCACCACTTCAAATACAGTCAGTTTCTCAAACCGGGCGATGTGCATATTCACTTCTTCGGCACCGCCACCCTGTCATTCGCCGACGGTATACGTACTCAACCGGGCGATGTGTTCCAGATCAGCCAGGCTGAGTTCGGCGCGCCATTGATCAACGGCATCGGCATGGTCGACGCGGTATTCGAACCCGGCCACGTCATCACCCTTTAAGGAGACCTACATGACCCAGTTCCTCGGCCACAACTACATCGGCGGCCAGCGCAGCGCCAACGGCAGCGTCAAGCTGCAGAGTATCGATGCCACCACCGGCGAAGCCTTGCCCCAGGATTTCTACCAGGCCACCCCGCAAGAGGTGGATGCCGCCGCCAAAGCCGCGGCGGCCGCTTACCCGGCCTACCGCGCCTTGAGCGCCGCACGGCGTGCGCGGTTTCTGGACGCGGTGGCCGATGAGCTGGACGCGCTGGGCGATGATTTCGTCGAGTTGGTCTGCCGCGAAACTGCGTTGCCTGCTGCCCGTATCAAAGGCGAGCGCGGGCGTACCAGTGGCCAGATGCGCTTGTTCGCCACCGTGCTGCGCCGTGGTGATTTCTACGGGGCGCGTATCGACAAAGCCCTGCCGGACCGCCAGCCGTTGCCGCGTCCGGACCTGCGCCAATACCGTATCGGCCTGGGCCCGGTGGCAGTGTTCGGTGCCAGCAACTTCCCCCTGGCGTTTTCTACCGCCGGTGGCGACACCGCCGCTGCGCTGGCCGCCGGTTGCCCGGTGGTGTTCAAGGCGCACAGCGGGCACATGGCGACCGCCGAGCGCGTGGCCGATGCGATCATCCGCGCCGCCGAGGCCAGCGAGATGCCGGCGGGCGTGTTCAACATGATCTTCGGCGGCGGTGTCGGTGAAGCGCTGGTCAAGCACCCGGCAATCCAGGCGGTGGGCTTTACCGGTTCGCTCAAGGGTGGTCGTGCCCTGTGCGATATGGCGGCCGCACGCCCGCAACCGATCCCGGTATTTGCCGAAATGTCGAGCATCAACCCGGTCATCGTGCTGCCCCAGGCCCTGCAAACGCGTGCCGAGAGCGTCGCCCGCGACCTGACTGCCTCGGTGGTACAAGGCTGCGGCCAGTTCTGCACCAACCCCGGACTGGTGATTGGCATCGCTTCGCCTGCGTTCACCGCGTTCACGCAACAGGTCGCGCAATTGATCGGTGAGCAACCGGCTCAAACCATGCTCAACACCGGCACCCTGGACAGCTACGGCAAGGGCCTGGAAAAACTCCTGTCTCACCCGGGCATCCAGCATCTGGCAGGCAGCGCGCAAGCGGGCAACCAGGCTCAACCGCAACTGTTCAAGGCGGATGTACGCTTGCTGATCGACGGCGACGAAGTGCTGCAGGAAGAAGTGTTCGGTCCCACCACGGTGTTTGTCGAGGTCGTCGACCAGGCTCAACTCAGCGCCGCCCTGCATGGGCTGCACGGCCAGTTGACCGCCACGATCATCGGCGAACCGGCTGACCTGCAACAGTTCGCCGAGTTGACGCCGCTGCTGGAGCAGAAGGTCGGGCGCATCCTGCTCAACGGTTACCCCACGGGGGTGGAAGTCTGCGATTCGATGGTGCACGGCGGGCCGTATCCGGCGACCTCCGACGCCCGCGGCACCTCGGTTGGCACCCTGGCCATCGACCGTTTCCTGCGGCCCGTGTGCTTCCAGAATTACCCTGATAGCCTGCTGCCCGACGCGTTGAAAAACGCCAACCCGTTGCGTATCCAGCGCTTGGTGGATGGCGCACCGTCTCGAGAATCGCTGTAAGTCATCAGGAGGCTTCATGTCGTTGAGCGCAGTCACCCCACACCGTGCCCGGTTGGGCGAAGGGCCGTTCTGGGATGTTCGATCCCAGGCGCTTTACTGGGTGGATATCGCCGCCAAACAGGCACTGCGCTGGATGGACGGGCAGTTGCAGGTGTGGCAGTTGCCCGAGCATGCCTCGGCGTTCATTCCGTGTGAAAGCGGCGATGCGCTGGTGACCTTGAGCAGCGGTGTGTATCGCCTCGACCTGGCTACCCAGGCGCTGACCCTGCTGTGCGTGGCCGACCCGCAACCGGGCAACCGTGGCAACGAAGCGCGCTGCGATGCCCAGGGCCGGCTGTGGCTGGGCACCATGCAGAACAATATCGGTGAGCAGGGCGAAGACCTGCCCATCACCCGGCGCTCCGGTGGCCTGTTCCGTGTCGATGCCGATGCGCGGGTCACGCCGTTGCTGACCGGGCTGGGCATTCCCAACACGTTGCTTTGGAACGAGGAGGGTAGCCAGGTGCATTTCGGCGACAGCATGGACGGCACGCTGTATCAGCATTCGATCCAGTCCGACGGCCAGCTCGAACCCGCCCAGGTATGGTTTGCACCCCATGAGCGCGGTGGGCCGGACGGCTCGGCCATGGACAGCGAGGGCTACATCTGGAACGCCCGTTGGGACGGCAGTTGCCTGCTGCGCCTGACGCCCGCAGGTGAGGTCGACCGCATCATCGAGCTGCCGGTCAGCCGTCCCACCAGTTGCGTGTTCGGTGGGCCCGACCTCACCACCTTGTATATCACCAGTGCCGCGAGTCCCTTGGATCACCCTTTGGACGGTGCGCTGTTGGCCATTGAAGTGGATGTCCCTGGCAAGCCTTGCCATCGTTTCGCCGGTTAAATCCAAGACTCAAAAACAACAACAAGAGGTGTCGTTCATGAAAAAGGTTCTACGCGTTCTGGCTGCCGCTGTTGCGTTAAGCAGCCTCAGCAGCATCGTATCCGCCGAAGAAGTGAAGATCGGCTTCCTGGTCAAGCAGGCCGAAGAGCCGTGGTTCCAGACTGAATGGGCCTTCGCCGAAAAAGCCGGCAAGGAGCATGGCTTCACCGTGATCAAGATCGCCGTGCCCGATGGCGAGAAAACCCTCTCGGCCATCGACAGCCTCGCCGCCAACGGTGCCAAGGGCTTTGTGATCTGCCCACCGGACGTGTCCCTGGGCCCGGCCATTGTCGCCAAGGCCAAGGTCAAC